>WRGV01000119.1 GCA_009787035.1 Propionibacteriaceae bacterium
AAATCTTGGCTCATCACCTGCAGGCTCGCCCCCCGCGCCACGCGCGCGAACGCGGGGATGGACGAGATGCCGATGGCAATCACCGCGGTGGCCACCGATCCGCCGCCCCGGGCCGCGGCCAGCAGGATGGCCAGCAGCAAGGCGGGAAACGCGTAGACCAGATCGCTGGCACGCATGACCAACCCCGAGACGAGTCCGCGGGAACCGCCGGCCAGCATGCCGAGCGGCACGCCGATGAAGGCCCCGATCGCCACCGAGCTGATGCCGACCAACAGGCAGATGCGGCTGCCGACCAGGATGCGGCTGAAGATGTCCAGGCCCAGGCCGTCGGTGCCCAGCAGGTGCGGCCAACCGGGCCCCAACAGCGTCGTCTGCGGGTTCACCAACCCCGGCGGGAACGGCAGCCACACGAACGACACCAGGCACATCACCACCACGATGCCGACCAGCACCGCCCCGACCACCAGGCTCCCCGAGCGCCTCATCGCGACACCTCGGAGGTCCCCGTGCGCAGGCGCGGATCGATCAGCAGGTACGCCAGATCGACCAGCAAAGAGATGCCCAGGATGAAGGTCATCAGCAGCATCACGATGCCCTGCACGATGGGCAGGTCGCGGTTGGCAGCCGAGTTGACCAGCATGGACCCGAGCCCCGGCAGGACGAACACGTTCTCGATCACGACCGCGCCCACCAGCAGCGCCGACAGCTGCAGGCCGAGCACCGTCACGATCTGCAGCGCGGCGTTGCGCAGGCCGTGACGCATGAGGGCCGGACGGCGTCGCCACCCGACCGAGCGTGCGGTGCGCAGGTAGTCCTCACCCAGCACGTCGATGAAGGCATTGCGGACGTAGCGCACCAGCACGGCCGCCTGCACCAGCGCCAGCGACACCCAGGGCAGGATCAACCGCCGCAGCCAGTCCAGTGGATCGTCCGTCAGCGGCGTGTACCCGTTCGCAGGCAACCAGCGCAACCGCACCGCGAAGACCATCACCAACGCGATGCCGGCCAGGAATGCCGGGATCGACATGCCGAACTCGCTGATGCCCGACACGATCTGACCGCCGGCCTGGCGCCGGTGCATCGCCGCGAACATGCCGACGGGCACCGCGACCAGGACGGCCAACACCATGCCGCCCACCACCAGCGACACCGTCACGCCCAGCTTGGGGGCGACCAGCGATCCCAGCGACTCGCCGGTGAACGCGGACGTCCCGAAGTCGCCGCGGAACAGGCCGAACAGCCAGTGCACGTAGCGCAGCATGACCGGTTCGTCCAGCCCCAACTGCTGGCGCAGCGTCGCGATGGCCGACGGCGTGGCGCTCGATCCCAGGATCACCTGTGCCACGTTGCCGGGCAGCAGGTTGAGCAGCAGGAAGACAATCAGGGAAGCGACCAGCAGGCTGAGCACGAACGTCCCCAGCCGTGCCAGCACGACCCGCGTCAGTTTCACACTGGGCTCACGAGTTGCGGGAGGCGATCGTCGTCAGATCGAAGCTCAGCCCGATCTGGTTCTTCGGAATGCCCGTCAGGTCGGGTGTCGCGATGACGATGCTCGGCATCAGCCACAGGAAGTCGGCCGCCGCGTCGTCCGACAGCATCTTGGCAGCCTGCTCCATCATCGTGACCTGGTCTTCGGGTGTCGCCTGGTCGGCTTGGGCGACCAGCTTCTGGAAGTCGGCGTTGTTGTAGTGCCAGTAGTAGGTCGGATCGGCCCACTTGACGATGTCACGCGGCTCGACGTGGTCCATGATCGTCATCTGATAGTCGCCCTGCGTGAACACCTGGTCGAGCCAGCGGCTGAAATCGATCTCGTTCACCTTGACCGTGATGCCGATCTGCGCCAGCTCGGAGACGATCAGCTGCTCGGAACCGGTGGCGTACGGCAGCGTCGGCACCGTGAGCGTCACCGTCAGGCCCGATCCGAACCCGGCGGAGGCCAAAAGCTGTTTGGCCTTGTCCGGATCGTACGGATACGCACCCGACAGGTCCTGGTACCACGGATCGGTCGGCGGCACCATCGACCCGATCAGCGTGCCTTGCCCGGCCCAGACGGTGTCGAGCAGCGCCTTGCGGTCGATGCCGTAGCAGATCGCCTGCCGCACCGCGACATTGTTGAACGGCGCCTTCGAATCGTTGAAGCCGAGCACGACCTCGCCGTTGGTCGTGCCCGTGATCACCTGGAAACGGCTGGTGTCCGAGAACTGGCTCAGCGCCTGCGGCGCCGCCAGTTCGCTGATGACGTCCAGATCGCCGGACAGCATCGCGGCGTTCTCGGCGTTCGGATCGGCGAAGTACTTGAACGTCACGGTGTCGAACCGGCCGGGCGTGCCCCAGTAGCTCGGATTCTTGGCCAGCACGACCGAGTCGCCCTTGTTCCACTGCTTCAGCACGTACGGCCCCGAGCCCGCCGGCGTCGTCGCCAGATTCGCGAACCCGGACGGGTCGATGATGATGCCCGCCGTGCTTGTCATCCAGTACAGCCAGTTGTTGGATGGCTGCTTCAACACGACCGTGACCGTTGTCGAGTTGGTCGCGGTGACGGTCTGCACGACCGACATCTGCGACTTGTTGACCGGCGTGACCGACGAGTCAGTCTGGATGCGCTGGATGGAATCGACCACATCCTGCGCCGTCACCGGGTCGCCCGATGCGAACTTCGCGTTGGATTGCAGCGTGAACGTGTACGTCAAGCGGTCGGCGCTGACCGACCATTCCTTGGCAAGCAGCGGACGGATGTTGCCATCGCCATCCAGCTTCACCAGCGTCTCGTACACGTTGTAGAGCAACGCCTGCGGGATCGCGGCGGCACTGTTCGTCGTCGGATCCATCGAATCGGGGATGGCGGTGGCGCCGACCCGCAGGTCCGCACCGGCACCGCTGGCCTCGCCCGTGCGGGTGCACGCACTGGCCAGCACCAACACCAGCAGCATCAGGGCACACAGTGCCCGGCGCATTGGTCGCATGTATGGCTCCCTCGGGTGCTTGATGATCCACGTGGCGTGGCGAAGAGTCTACAGGGTCAAGCTGAACGGCCCGGACCTCCTCCAAAGCCCTCGGCATGCCCGCGCGAGGCCGACCGCTCCCCGACGCGGACCGCTCGCGGTTCTGACCACCTAGACTGGACGGCGAGTCCGCTGCGATTTCGAGGAGGAACAATGCCGGTCGATGAGGCGAAGAGCCAAGACGTTTCCAAAGANATCGGGTTGTCTGTCTGCTTTGCNACGCTGAAGCTCCACCGCCAAGACCGCGATGCCGANCTGGATGCCGTCCGCGAAGTCGCCGGCCGGCTGCCCGCCATCGCGCGCAGCCTCAGCATCCGTGACGGCGGGTTCGGCGTGCGGGTGAGCCTGGGGCTGAGCTGTCGGGCGTGGGAGTACCTGTTCCCCGATGCGCCCAAGCCGGCAGAACTCGAAGATTTCACGGGGCTGAGCAGCGCCGATGTCGTGATGCCCGCGGACGGCGCCGACATCTTCCTGCACGTCCGCGCCGAAAAGCAGGCCGTCGTCTACGAGTTCGTGTCCCTCGTCATGGAGTTCCTGCGCCCGTATGTTGACGTCGTCGACGAGACACCCGGATTCGGCTACTTCGAAGGCCGGGCCATCATCGGCTTCATCGATGGAACGGAGGCACCGGCCCCCGACGAGAGCGCCGACTACGCCCTGATCGGCGACGAGGACGCCAGGTTCGCCAACGGGTCGTACGCCTTCGCCCAGAAGTGGGTGCACGACATGCCCGCGTGGAACGCGCTGACCACCGAGGCGCAGGAGAAGGCGGTCGGGCGCCGCAAGTTCGACGACCTTGAACTGGACGACGACGACAAGGACCCGGGGGCGCACAACATCGCCGCCAAGGTGGAGTTCCACGGCGAGGAACAGAAGATCGTCCGCATGAACGTCGCGTGGTCCAACCCGGTCTCGGGCCAGACCGGCACCTACTTCATCGGCTATTCCCGCCGCTGGAGCATCACCAAGGCCATGCTGCAGCAGATGCTCGAACTCCACGACCGTCTCTTCGACTTCAGCACCATCGTGACCGGCCAGCTGTTCTTCATCCCTTCCAAGGATCTGCTGGCGCAGATCGCCGAGGCCGAGATCTAGGGAAACAGCTCTGGCTCGCCGGGGCGAGCACAATGGGACGCATGTCTGTTCCCCTGCGCGTGCGCGTCATCGGCGACTCCGGTTCGGGCAAGACGACGTTCGCACGTGCGCTCGCCGGCCGGCTTGGNCTGACGCACCTGGAGCTGGACTCGGTGTTTCTCGCGGAAAACTGGCAGCAGCGCGACGCCGAGGAGGCACGCGCGATCGTCCGGACGTTTCTGGACGGCCCGGGCGCGCACGGCTGGGTGATTGACGGCAATTGGAACGCCAAGGCCGCCGACCTGCTCGACGGCGCCGACACTATCGTCTGGCTCGACTTCTCCCGGCGGGTCGTGATGCAGCGGGTCGTACGGCGCACGCTCGGGCGCGGCATCACCGGGCGCGAGCTGTGGCACGGGAACCGGGAACACCTGAGCAGCCTGTTCCGCCGCAATCCGGAGGACAACATCGTGCTGTGGGCGTGGGTCGCGCACGCGAAATACCGGACCGAGTACGCCGAGTGGGCCAGGCGGGATGCCCGCATCGTCCGGCTGGGCACCCCGCGCGCCGCGCGGGCCTGGCTGGCCGCGTCGCACTCGGCTTCTGCGTGACTGGTTCCGAAGCGAGGGTGACGCGGGGCCGTCCGGCCTCGTGCTGATGCCCAGGTTGTGACTGAGGGCACAGGATGGAAGAAGGCTGCCCAGGACAAACGCTGGGATTCTCGGCGGCGGGCCTGGCGGGTTTGATGCGGCCCTCGTGGTTCGGCAGTTGGGTGCCGACGTGACCGTAATCGAGCGCGCCGTCGCCTCGGCGGTGTTCACGGCGCCCGAGATTGCGACGGTCGGCGTGACGCAGCGCGATGTCGACGCGGGATTGATCGCCGTCCGCAACACACTGACCGCCGAACAGTTGGCCGACGCGTTCACCGTCTGCCCGTCCCTGTCCGGCTCCATTGCCGAGGCGGACCGCCGCCTGCACCGCCGAGACGACGACGACTTCAACCTCTACTGACGACGCGCGAGCGGAAACGGCGCACTACCTGGAGAACCTCGGACGACGCGGGTTGTCACGGGTTGTCGTGCATGACTACGTCATGACCTGGAGCCGCCAACGACGGCCGCCCGACTGTCCGCAGGGCCGTCCCATCGGGTCGCACGGGTCCGCACCGCGACCATGGCGTCGGTGTCCGGCTCGGCGACAGCGGCGATGAAATCGTCCCAGGCGTCCGGGTCGAGGTGCAGCAGGCGTGCCTGCAGCACCTCGATGGCCACGAATACAGGCTTCATCCCCGAGAAGGATCGATCGCCATGTGGTACCCCCGGAAGAACCTCGCCGTTCGCGCGTCTGCGCTGACGCGGTGGACGGGCGTGCCGGCCCGCAGGTGCGGTCACGTCGGGCAGAACCGGCTACTGGCCGACACATGGTGCGGCCTGGCGCGGTGTTGGCGGTCGGGTTGTGCCTGACGCAGCTGGTGAGCATCACGGGGGTCGCGCCGAGTTTCGCTGCGCCGTCGACAGGCGGCCAGGGCGTGTCGGCACAGCTTTCGACCGACATCATCGCCTGGCTGTCCAGCTCGTGATTATGCCGACACGAACCCACCAAACACCAGCAAGACAAGGCCAAACACCATGACATCAGCATAACCTTGACATCGGCATAAACCCAGTTAGGCCGACGTCGGCCTAACAGCGTGATGGCATCGTTCACCGGCTCGACCGACCCGGTCGTGAGCGGGCTGGTGTCCCAGTTGGGCTCCTCGCAGACCGATCTCGGCACGGCGCAAAGCCAGCTGACGGGCGACTTCAATGCGATCTTGGCCAGCCTGGGTTCCCCGGACCCGTCCGGGCGGGCCGGGCTGCTCGGCCAGCTCCACACCAGC
>WRGV01000120.1 GCA_009787035.1 Propionibacteriaceae bacterium
CTGGGCTTTTGTCCCATTCCTGTCGGGGCGGGCCCCCGCCGGCCTGTCCACGGCGGGGCGACTGCAAGGGCGGACACGACCTACACTGAGGTTCATGAAGTTCCCCCGGCTGCAGTTCTCCAAGCGCCCCGCAGCAGGGCCGCCCGAGGAGGTACCCGCGCCCGATGCGCCGGTGCCTCCGCTTGAACCTGCCACCGTCGACGCTGCCTCGATGGACGCCGTTCGGATGGACGAGATGCCGCCGCAGGACGCCAGCGCGCCGCAGCCCGACGACACGCCGATCGAGCCGCACACCGCATCGGATGAACCCGACCCCGCGACCATCCCCGACACGCCCGAACAGGAGCAGCCACTCTCGCCCCAAGCCAAGGCCATGTTGGACCAGATGGAGCGCATCATGGCGCCCGTCGACCCCACCAAAATCGTCGAAGAGCCGGAATCGGCAATCTAGTCTTGATGCATGAGCGCTGACAGTTTCGGTCATGGTGACCCTTTCACCTACACGGACGAACCGATCAGCATGGCTCCCTTCGGCCCCGATGATGGGGCACAAACCTGGGCCATGACCGACAGCATCACCGACTGGCCGCACGCCGAGGCGACGCCCGCAACACGTCCGACACAGGCCCCCGCCGCGAAGACACAGCCGACCCGGGCTCCCGCGCCACAACCGACCCGGGCTCCCGCGCCACAGCGGCCACCGGCACCCCGGCCGCCCCAGGCTCAGGCTCAGGCCCAGCCCGCACGCCCGGTCGGGTACGGCATCGCGCCGCAGCAACCCGCGCCGTCCGCCCCCCCGATGCTCAACCTGCTGGGGAACCCTCCGGCCACGGCGTCGCCCCAGACTCCGTGGACGGCGCAGGCTGCCGGACGGCCCGCNGCCCCGGCACAGCCCGCGCATCCGGGACAGCCACAGAAGGGCGGCGTGGCGGCGGCGTTCGGCTGCCTGTTCGTGTTCGCCGTGATCATTGTGATCGGGATCGTCGCCACGATAATGGGCCTACGGTGATCAGTCAGCCGCCCACGCGGTGGCTGTGAACCCCTCCGTGCCTGGAAGCCTTTGTCCGACCGCGTCGTTACACTGAACCGAGAAGTTGGCAGCCAGACAGGAGCAGACGATGGCGAATCCCATCTTGTCGCGACCCGGCACGTTCACGCCGTCGGGGTACGGCTATCCGAACTACCAGAACCCCGCACCAGGGGCCAACGGGTACGGCCAGTACGGGTACGGCCCGCAGACGACGTACACGCCGACCGGGTACGGCCAGCCCACGACCGCGCGGCCGGAGACGATGACGTACGACAGCGTCGTCAACAAGGCCGGCATCATGCTCGGCCTGCTCGTGATCTCGGCCGCGCTGGCGTACATGTTCATCCCGGCGTCGCTGCTCTACCCGGCCGCCGTGATCTGCGGACTGGTGTCGATCATCTTCCCGTTCCTCGTGGCCGGACGCCACGCCGCCGCCCCGGGCCTGTGCGTGGCGTACTCGATCATCGAGGGCGTGTTCATCGGCGGCATCTCGCAGATCTTCGAGGTCGTGTACCCCGGCATCGTCGTGCAGGCGGTGCTGGCGACGTTCGTCACCGCCGGGGTCGTGTTCGTCGCGTTCCGCTTCGGCGGCTTCCGCTCGACCCCGCGCATGAGCAAGTTCGTGCGCATCGGCCTGATCGCGTTCGCGGGCATGGCGCTGCTCAACCTGGTGCTGTACTTCTTCGGCATCAACCTCGGCCTGTTCCCCGGCCCGACCGGCCCGGTGAGCCTGTGGGCGTGGGTCGCCGCGCTGGTCGGCATCGGCCTGGCGCTGTATTCACTGCTGGACGACTTCACGTTCATCGAGCACGGCATCGCCATCGGCGCCCCCGAGAAGCAGTCGTGGATCGCCGCCTACGGCCTGGTCGTCACCATGGTGTTCCTGTACACCCAGCTGTTGCGCGTGCTGAGCTACATCCGCCGCTGACCCGGTTGATCCACTGGTCGGCATCGGGCGGGCGGGAACGAGCGGACGGTGCCGCCCGTGGAGTTCGAACCGGCATCCTCCACCTGGACAGCGGTGGCGACCTCCGTCGAGGAGTCGGTGGAACTCTATCCCGCTGCCGTCGCGGCCAGGCCCACCACTGCAACGAAACAGCCCGCGGCACCCAGCCTCATACTCGCTCACGTGCTGTGGGGTGCCACCGCGCGCAACAAACCAACAACAAGCACGCCCACCCAATTGTTCACGAGCCACGACATCTGGCTATCGCAAGGCCGTTAACAGGCACGCTGCTCCACCCATGGTCTCGACCACTCCAGGACGCTCCCGGGACGAGTCTCGCGCCTCAGCACCACAACGGTGCCGTATCGGACGAAACACGAGAAGCCATGCCGCTGCAAGGTGGCTTCCTCAGCCTTGACCCACGGTGTGACGCGGTTCCTATCCGCGGGACTATCCTCATCGAGAAGCACCCAATTGGCGGACAGCGGTACCCCCACAGAGTCTGTCCACGTCGGAGTGGCTATGTAGACGGTATCAACGTCCACCAGATGAGGCGCAGCAAAGGCATCCGAAACGATACTCACACCGGGTGGCACACTCGCCACTGCTCGCTCTAGGTTCCGAGCCTGACCGGACACAGGCGTCAGACCAAGCAAGCTTCCCCAGCCGAACGCAAGCTGGACCACTGTGACGCTGACCAATGTCTGAATGGCCAAATGGGCTATGCCCAGCACGCCCGCGCCTCGCCGTGGGCGCTTCATGACCTGCGCCCAGGCATCGATCGCAGCTACCGCACAGATGGCAAGCAGCGTCGCCTGATACTGGAAATTCACCTGCCAGTACACAGCATTGTTGGACACCAACCGAGAGACGAGTGTGGGCAGCAAGACTAAAGCCACGGGTGAGCGAATACCCATCCCCAGTGCGACGACCAGTAAGACGATCAGCAACCACGCCGTCGGCTGGCGCATCATCCCAGCGACATTGGCCAGCATACCGGCCGGGCCACCGCCTGCTACCGCTGCGAAATACGTATACTTGTGCGAAAAGCTAAAATAGGGAATAACAAGTTTAATCAGCAGAAGAAAGGCCGCAACACTGGAGACCCCGACGGCGATCGCCGGAAATATACGACGTCTAGCAAGCAACAACAGGGCGATGCCACCGATAATAAATGTGCAATCTTCCTTGGTTAGGCACAACAGAGCACACCAAACAGCCAGGGCCGCCCAGCGGTCATCCAACGCAGCAGTGATTGCCAGGATCGTGAAGGGTACGGCGAACGCCACCTCATGAAAATCGTAGGCCGCCAAAGCAACTATGCCCCACGAAACAGCGAAGCAGACCTCCACGCGCCCTGCCCATCTCGCACCAAGTCTGCGACGCGCAAGCCGCCCCACCAACCACACAGCCCACGCCAGAAGCACAGCCTGCACAATCAGCAACACCTGAATATGCGGAAAGACTCGATACAAAGGCGCAATCAACGCGATCACGGGAGAGAAATGATCACCCAGAATGTTGAACGGAGCCTGAGCCTTGATGAGAACATAAGGTATCTGAAACCGGGAGTACGCCTGGACAGCTTGCCCAAATACGGCAAGATCCAATCCACTCTGATATCTGGCGAATCTCTCAAGCGAAGCCAAGCCGTACAAGAAGCCCGCAAGGACACTTACCAGGACTTCAACTGACCACAGCGCGGCTACAACTCGCCGCCCAGCCGACCTCACCAGGTGCGGAACACGCAACGCATCCACCCCTGCAGCGGGGGCACGCACGGAAAGAAGCATCCACACATGCCCCCGTCGCAATCTCTTGGCCTACCTGTTGATGGATGCCGTGACCCAGTTGGTCTTGGTTGGAGCCACCTGATACATCCTCAGATAGCAGGAGCCCTGTGAGCCCACCGCGAACACGTAGGTGTACTGATGGACAGCCACCGCCTTGAATGCGCCCTCGTCGCCGAACCAGCGCCCGTTTGCGCAGACAAGGTTGTAGTCCATGGTCGCCTCGCTTCCAGACGACTTCGTGTAGCTCGCCTGTTCGCTTGTTATTACTGGGAGGTCAGATGGATGCTCAGCACCGGCCATCCACGCAGACCAGTCGACCCCGGCACCCATTAGCCGAGCTAAGGGTACCACATACTCCAGCATTGTCAACTGACCCACAGACTGCTACTCTGACAAGGTGGAACACCACAGAGCCCGCGCGGCCCTCGCCGGCCTGGTCCTCGTCGGCGTTGCCGCGGTGACGGGATGCAGCGGTTCACACGCAACATCGGTCGTGCCCTCGGGCTACAGCGTCAGCGGCGACGGCGCCACCGTGACGCTGTACGTCACTGACGGCGTGTGCGACACCCTCACGGCGTCCATCGCCTCGCAGGACGACCAGCAGGTGAGGGTCCAGGCCACGCTCACGTGGCCCACGCCAGGCGCCTGCCCCGCCATGGCTCGCCTCAACTCGGCGACGGTGACCCTCCAGCAGNCGCTCGGCGGCCGCACGGTGCGCGACATCTCTGGCGCGACGATCCCGTCATGCACGGCGCCCACCTCTGTCGAGTCGTACGACTCGACGTGCTGGGACACCCAGCCGTCCTGATCCTCACAGCAAGGGCGTGCGGATGATGGTCTGGTCGCGGCCCGCGCCGACGCCGATGCCGCTGATGCGCACGCCGCACAGCTGTTCCAGCCGCAGGACGTACGCCTGGCACGCGGGCGGCAGCCCCTCGAACGTGCGGGCGCCCGTGATGTCATCGGTCCAGCCGGGCAGCAGCTCGTAGACGGGCACGGCGGCCTCGACATCCGTCTCGGTCAGCGGCCAGTCGGCCACCCGGCGTCCGTCCGGAAGGTCGTAGCCCACGCACACCGGGATCTGCGCGCGCCCGGTCAGCACGTCCAGCTTGGTCAAGAAGATGTCGGTGAACCCGTTGACCACGCACGCCTGGCGCACCACCAGCGCATCGAACCAGCCGCAGCGCCGGGGCCGTCCCGTCGTGGCGCCGAACTCGCCGCCGGTCGCGCGCAGCCACTGTCCGTCCTCGTCCGCAAGCTCCGTCGGGAACGGCCCCTCGCCCACGCGCGTCGTGTACGCCTTCGCGATGCCGACCACGCGGTCGATGCGCGTCGGCCCGACGCCCGCGCCCGTGCACGCCCCGCCCGCCGTCGGGTTGGACGAGGTCACATACGGGTACGTCCCGTGGTCGACGTCCAGATGGTGCGCCTGCGCGCCCTCGAACAGCACGACATCGCCCGCGTCCAGCGCCGCATTCAGCACCTGGGCCACGTCCACCACGTACGGACGCACGCGCTCGGCGTACCCCAGCAGCTCCGCGATGATCGGCGCGGGCTCGATGGGGCGCCGGTTGTACACCTTCACGAGCAGCTGGTTCTTGTTCTCCAGCGACGCCTCCACCTTCGCGGCCAGCAGATCGGCNTCCAGAAGATCCTGCACGCGCACGCCGATGCGATTGACCTTGTCGGAGTACGCCGGGCCGATGCCGCGCCCGGTCGTGCCGATGCGCCGCTTGCCCAGGAACCGCTCGGTCACCTTGTCGATCGTCTGGTGATACGGGGTGATGATGTGCGCCGCCGCGCTGATCAGCGGATGCTGCACGTCCACGCCGCGCGCGGCCAGCGCGTCCAGCTCCTCGTACAGCACGCCCAGATCGACCACCACGCCGTTGCCGATCACGCACCGGCAGCCCGGGTTCAAGATGCCGCTCGGCAGCAGGTGCAGCGTGAACGTGTCGTCGCCCACCACCACCGTGTGCCCGGCATTGTTGCCGCCCGAATAGCGCACGCACCAGTCGACGCGCTCGCCGAGCCAGTCGGTGGCCTTGCCCTTACCCTCGTCGCCCCACTGGGCGCCGACGATGACGATTCCGGTCATGATGAGGTCCTTTCCCTGGGTTCGGGACGGATTCAGCGTACCCGGCCCAGGCCGACCCACCCCCCTCGTGCCACCCCCC
>WRGV01000121.1 GCA_009787035.1 Propionibacteriaceae bacterium
GCACCCGCCCCGCAGGCCGTCCCCGAGGCCGTCGAGATCGCGATGGTGCAGGAGACCGGGGCCGTCCAGCGCACGTTCGACCGCAAGTCGACGCTGGCGTCCATGCTGCCCAGCCGCTCACCCAAGCTGATCTTCGGGCTCATCATCGTGATCGCGTTCGTGCTCTACGCCGTCATCATGCCGTTCATCGTGCGCGACCCGACCTACACGTCCACCTTCATGTTCGCCAAGCCCGGCACGCACGGCTACATCCTGGGCAGCACGCAGTCGGGCGGCGACGTCTGGGCCCAGCTGGCCTGGGGTGCGCGCGGCTCGCTGGAGATCGGCATCATCGTCGGCCTGCTCGCCACCGTGCTGTCCACCATCTTCGGCGTGCTCGGCGCCTACACCGGCGGGCTGCTGGACGACGTCTTCGCGCTGTTCACCAACGTCATCCTCGTCATCCCGGGCCTGCCGCTGGCCATCGTCATCGCCTCGTACGTGCCCGCCAACCAACGCGGCTGGCTCATGATCGCGCTCGTGCTGACCATCACCAGCTGGGCCGGCGCGGCCCGCGTCCTGCGCGCCGTCACGCTGTCGGTGCGCAACCGCGACTACGTGCTCGCCTCGCGCATCGCCGGAGAGAAGACCTGGCGCATCCTCGTCGTCGAGATCTTGCCCAACCTGATCCCCGTCATGGCTAGCCAGTTCATCTTCTCGATCATCGCGGCGATCCTGTCCGAGGCGGGCCTGGCCTTCGTCGGGCTGGGCTCGGCCACGCAGTACACGCTCGGCAAGATGCTGCAGCAGGCCTACAACGGCCTGGCCATGACCCAGGGCGCCTGGTGGTGGTGGTTCCCGCCCGGCATCCTGATCGCCCTGTTCGGCATGGGGCTGTCGCTCGTCAACTTCTCGATCGACGAGATCATCAACCCCAAGCTGCGCAACTCTACGCGCGCGGCCCGCAAGAAGTGGGGCCTGACGCCCGCCCAGATCCACCAGCTGGAACAGGAGAACATGCGATGAGCGCGGACCAGAACCGTCCCGACCCCGCGGCCAAGCGCACGCCTGCCGACGCACGCCCCGACTGGCATGAGACCGCCCCGGTGGTCAGCATCGAGGATTTCTCGATCGACTACGCCGGCGAGCGGCCCGTGCACGCCGTCGTCGACGTCAACCTGACGCTGGGACGCGGCGAAATCCTCGGCCTGGCCGGTGAATCCGGTTGCGGCAAGTCGACGCTGGCATACGGCATCACGCGGCTGTTGCAGCCACCGGGCCTGATCACATCGGGCCGGGTCGTGTTCCACTCCCGCGAGGGCTACGACATCGACCTGACCACCATCTCGGGCAAACAGCTGCGCGAGTTCCGCTGGGACAAGATCGCGATGGTGTTCCAGGGCGCCATGAACTCGCTCAACCCGGTCGCCTCGATCGGCGCACAGCTGGACGACGTGTTCACCACACACCGCCCGACCATGAAGGCCAAGGACCGCCACGCCCGCTGCGGCGAGCTGCTGGAGCGCGTCGGGGTCGGTGCCAACCGGTTGCGGTCGTTCCCGCACGAGCTGTCGGGCGGCATGCGTCAGCGCGTCATGATCGCGATGGCGCTGGCGCTGGACCCGCAGGTGCTCATCATGGACGAGCCGACCACGGCGCTGGACGTCGTCGTGCAGCGCGAGATCCTGGATGAGATCACCCGGCTGCGCCAGGAGTTCGGGTTCGCCGTCATCTTCATCACCCACGACCTGCCGCTGCTGCTGGAGATCTCCGACCGCATCGCCGTCATGAAGGCCGGCCACATCGTCGAGCTGAACGACGCGTACGACCTGTACACCGATCCGCAGGACGCGTACACGAAGCGCCTGTTGGCGTCGTTCCCCTCGCTGACCGGCGAACGCGGCGACTTCATTCGCACCGGCGCCATGGACGACCGTCTCGAGGAGGGGCGATGAGCACGCTGTCACTGAGCCACGTCACCAAGAAATACCGGCTGCGCAACGGCATCCATTCCAGCGTCCTGATCGCCGTCGATGATGTCAGCTTCGACCTCGTCTCGGGCCAGACGATCGCGCTCGTGGGCCAGTCGGGCTCGGGCAAGTCGACCATCGCCAAGATGATCTTGCAGGTCGAGAAGCCGACGTCGGGCGTCATCAGCCTGGACGACACACCCGTCATCCGGCGCGGAGCCGGACTGCGGCGGTACCGCAAGGACGTCCAGATGGTGTTCCAGGACCCGTTCGCCTCGCTGAACCCGTACCACACCGTCGAGCACCACCTCGACCGTCCCATCCGGTTGCACTTCCCCGAACTGTCGAAGGCGCAGCGCCACCAGCGGGTGCTCGACCTGCTGGAGCGCGTCCGCATGTCGCCGGCCGAGGACTTCGCGCCCCGGCATCCGCACGAACTGTCGGGCGGCCAGCGCCAGCGCGTCGCGATCGCCCGGGCGCTGGCGCCCGAGCCCAAGATCCTGATCGCGGACGAGCCCGTGTCGATGCTCGACGTGTCCATCCGGCTGGGCGTGCTCAACCTGCTCGCCGAGCTGCAGCGCCAGGAGAACCTGGGCGTGCTCTACATCACGCACGACCTGGCGACCGCCCGGCATTTCTCCGATGAGATCATGGTCATGCATCAAGGGGACATCATCGAACATGGCCCCGCCGACGACGTGATCCTGCACCCCCAGCACGACTACACCAAGCTGCTCGCCAACGCCGCCCCCAACCCGGAGCGTCGACTCAAGCAGCTGGCCAAATAGCACAGGCATGGACGAAAGGACGAGAGGAGGCGATGCGATGTTGGCCATGGGACCCACCCGAACCATGCGTGCGCGATCGCTCATCCTTGACGCCATCCGCGAGCATGTCCTGACCAGCCGCTCGGAGCTGATCGACCTCACCGACCTGACCGGGGCGACCGTCTCGACCAATGTGCGCGCGCTGATGGACGAAGGCTTCGTGGACGAGGTGGGCACCGCAGCGTCCACCGGTGGCAAGCCGCGGCGCATGCTGCAGCTGGTCCGCAACGCCCGCTACGCGGTCGGCGTGCACCTCGACCACAGCATCACCCGGCTGGTGCTGGCCAACCTGGCCGGCGATGTCGTGGCCACAATCACCGACGAGGGCATGGAGTCCGGCGACGTGGACAGCCTCTTGGAGCGCATCGGCGCCCACGTGGATGCCCTCATCGCTTCGACCGGGGTTGCCCGGTCGCGCGTGCTCGGCGTCGGCGTGTGCCGTCCCGGACCGATGTCGAGCAGCTCCGACCAGATCCTGCTGCCCGCCCACCTGGAGCAGTGGGCGCACGTCCCGGTCGCCGAGGTGCTCGAACGCGCCACCGGCTTGCCCGTGCTGATCGACAACGACGCGGCCGCGTGCGCGCTGTGCGAGTACTGGATCAACCCGAAGGGCTGCCAGGGCCTCGCCACGCTGTACATGGGCTCGGGCCTGGGCGGGGCCGCGATCATCGACGGTATCCCCTACCGCGGCGTCAGCGGCAACTCGATCGAGGTCGGCCACATCTGCGTCGATCTGGAGGGGCCGCGCTGCTGGTGCGGCAACGTCGGCTGCATCGGCGAGATGGCCGGGCCGCTCGCCGTCGTGCGCCGAGCCCATGCGCTGGGGCTGCTCGACGCGGGCGACGACGCGTCCACCCTCGACCAATACCGCCACCTCGCCGACCTGGCACATGCCGGCCAGGCGCAGGCGCTCGGGCTGTTCGCCGACTCGGCCCGCTACATCGGCGTGGCCGCGCACGTGCTGGCCACGATCCTCGACCCCGACCACATCGCCTTAACCGGGCCCGGATTCGCGGCCGCCGGCGACCTATACGTGCCCGCGATCACCGAGATCCTGCAGACGCGCTACGTGGCACGCGACAGCCACACCATCGACGTCTGGGTGTCCCAACATGCCGACGATGCCGCCGCAACCGGCGCCGCAATCCTCATCTTCCAGTCGGGATTGCTGTTCGAGCAGCTGCTCGGCGCAGGCCGTGGCTGACAGCCCGGTCACCATGAAACACTGGGTAGCAGCAAGGGAAGGAACCACCATGCGCACGATCCCACTGACGTCCCCCGATGTCGTCTGGACCCTTCGCCCGGACGATCTGGACGGGGCGCCCGAGGCGGTGACCCGGGCGTTCGCCCACGAGGCGAGCATCCCGGCCCAGGTCCCCGGCTGCGTCCACGACGACCTGCTCGCCGCCGGCCTGATCCCCGACCCGTACCTGGGCACCGACGAGCAGACCGACGCATGGATCGGCCACCGGGGCTGGTGTTATCGCGCAGAGCTGCCGAGCATCCCGAAGTGCTTCGAGCGCATCGAGCTGGTGGCCGACGGCCTGGACACCGTCGCGAACCTGGCGCTGGACGGCCTGCCCGTGGGCCAGACCGCCAACCAGCACCGCGGCTACCGCTTCACTCTGGTCGAGCGCAGCGGCGGCACGCTGAGCGTCGACTTCGCCGACATCTACGCCACGGCCGCCGCGCTGCGGGCCCAGATCGGCGACTATCCCGCCAGCTACGACCAACCGTTCAACTACACGCGCAAGATGGCGTCCAACTTCGGCTGGGATTGGGGCCCCACTGTCGTGACGGCCGGCATCTGGAAGGACATCCGGCTGGAGGCCTGGAGCACCGCACGCCTGGTCGAGGTGCGCCCGCAGGTCGGCCTGGACGCCCCCGACGGCCACCGCGGTCACGTGCGCATCACCGCTTCCGTCGAACGGACCCTGTCGGGGGCCGACGTGCCGCTGACGCTGCGGGCCATCCTGCGCGACGGCTCCGGAGCCATCGTGGCGCGCAGCCANGTGGTGCTGCGCGACCGGGATCTGGACGCGGAACTCGACCTGGACGCCGGCTCCGTCCAGCGCTGGTGGCCCTGGGACCTGGGCGACCAGCCGCTGTACGACCTGGCGGTCACGCTGGAATCGGACGAGCGCCTGGACGAGTGGGCCGGGCGCATCGGGTTCCGGTCCATCGATCTGGACACGACGCCGGAGGCGGACGGACGGGCCTTCACGTTCGTCGTGGCCGGACAACCGGTGTTCGCGCGCGGGTTCAACTGGATTCCGGACGACCTGCTGGTACACCGGGTCACGCGCGACGACTACCGTGCCCGGCTGCAGGACGCCAAGGATGCCGGTGCCACGCTGATCCGGGTGTGGGGCGGTGGCATCTTCGAGAAGGACGAGTTCTACGAGGTCTGCGACGAGCTGGGCCTGATGGTGTGGCAGGACTGCCTGTTCGCCTGTGCCGCCTATCCCGAGACCGAGGAGTTCACCGAGCAGGTGCGCGCCGAGGTGCACCAGAACGCCGTCCGCCTCATGCCGCACCCCAGTCTGGTGCTGTGGAACGGGTGCAACGAGAACCTGTGGGGGCACGTCGATTGGGGCTGGCAGGAGGTGCTCGGCGAGCGCGGCTGGGGCGCGAGGTACTACTTCGAGATCATCCCCGAGGTGCTCGCCCAGGTCGATCCGGGCCGTCCGTACTGGCCCGGATCGCCGTACTCCGGCGATGACGAGCACCATCCCGACGACCCCGCCTACGGCTGCTACCACGCCTGGGATGTCTGGAACAACCTCGACTTCACGCACTACCTCGATGCCAGCCCGCGCTTCGTCGCCGAGTTCGGCTGGTGCGGCCCGGCGGCCTATGCGACGCTGCGCGATGCGATCGGCGAGGAGCACATGCGCATCGATGACCCCGTGTACATGAGCCACTACAAGGCCCACGACGGGGCGGCCAAGGTGCGCCGCGCGATCAGCGACGGCTTCAGCGAACCGGCCGACTTCGACACCTGGCACTACGCGCAGCAGGTGCAGCAGGCCCGCGCGGTGCAGCTCGGCATCGACTGGTGGCGTTCCACGTGGCCGCGGTGCGCCGGCGCGGTGATCTGGCAGCTGAACGACTGCTGGCCCGTCACGTCGTGGGCGGCCGTCGATGGGGCGGGCGGGCGCAAGCCGG
>WRGV01000122.1 GCA_009787035.1 Propionibacteriaceae bacterium
ACCAGCACGCCCACGCCGAGCCCCTCGGCGTCCAACAGCGGCGGCTCGCTGGTGGCCTGCCCCGACACGCTCGCCACCGGCAACACGCCCCAGATCGCCGGCAAGCTCACCGCCGACACCCTCCAGGTCAACCAGATCAACGGCTGGGGCAGCGAAGACATGGCCCTCAACTTCACCTACGACGGCCACTGGCAGAACAAGGTGATCGCCCAGAGCTTCCTCAGCGTCTGGGAGAGCAACATCGGCGTCGCCCTGCTCTCCAACGCCGACGGCTTCACCGACCCGCAGACCTCGGCCGAGCAGATCATGGAATGCTTCGCCAGCTCCGGCTACTACATCAATTTCACCGGCCGCACCAACCAGGTCAACCAGGCGATGACGGTCGCCGGCCACCCGGCCTGGCGCATCGAGTCGCAGATCCACGTCAACGATCCCGACTTCCCGCAGGTGCAGGGCGACGTCGCCGACGTCATCGTCGTCAACCTGGGCGGCAGCAAAGACCACCTGGGCCTGTTCCTGTCCTGCTACACCATCGGCGACGCCGCGACGCAGCAACAGGTGCTGAACGCCATGTCCACACTCACGGTGACCGGCTGACGAGCCGTCCCGCACGTTGCTCCGCTCGCGTACACTGAGCCTCATGTCGACGCCAGGCTGGTACCCCGATCCGGATGGCACCCCTCGCAGGTTCCGATTCTGGGACGGCGCCCACTGGTCGCAGCAGACNTCCGCCGACCCGCGCAACCCGGCCCCGCCACGCAGCCCCGCCGACAGCCCGGACGGACGCCGCCGCACCAGCGACCGAGNCTGGGCGATCGCGCTCATCGTCTTGCTGGCGGTCACGCTCATCGCGGTGGCCGCGTTCGTGGTGTTCGGCCTGCGTAGCCCGTTCGGCGGGGGCACGGCCGTCCCCGACGACAACGGCGCCACACCCACGGTCACAGGATGGGACGAAACCAGCCCGTCCACCCCACCGCCGAACCAGTCCGGCGGCAGCCAGGTGCCCTGCCCGTTCGCCACGCACACGAGCAACACGCGCCAGGTGTCGGGCAAGCTGACCGCCGACACGCTGCAGGTCGACCGCATCCCGGGCTGGCCCGACCAGGCCGTCTTCGTACCCTTCTCCTTCGACAGCCACTGGCAGTACACGAACATCTACCCGGGCTGGATGAGCAACATCGGCGTCGGACTGCTGGCCAACTCCGACGGCTTTACCGACACGGCCACCTCGGCCAATCAGGTCATGGAATGCCTTGCCACCTCCGGTTACTACGCCGACTTCACGTACCGGGTCGATTTGATCAACGAAGAGACCACCGTCAACGGCTACCCCGCCTGGCACATCCAATCGCAGATCCACGTGTCGATGCCCGCCCTGCCGCAGGTGCAAGGCGATATCGTGGACGTCATCGTCGTCGTCTTGGGGGGCACGCGCAACTACCTCGGCCTGTACCTGTCCTGCTACACCATCGGCGACACCGCGGTGCAAAAGCAGGTCGAGACCGCGATGGCCACGCTCACCGTCACAGGGTGAGGACGACCGTGCGCCCCGCCTCCGCAGAATTGCCCGGAATTGCCCTGTGGATAACGGGTTCAGGCGCCCCGAAATCTGTCACACTGTGATCGTGACTGTGATCCCCGCCATCAGGCCGCACCTGACGATCCCACGCACCCGGCGCCACGACGCCCGCGGCCTCAGCATGTCCGTGTTCGTCTGCATCGCCATCTTCGCACTGTTGCTGGCCACCGGCCTGGCGGTGGACGGAGCCGCGCAGGCCCACGCCCGCCGCACCTGCCAGACGGCCGCCGCCGAGATCGCCCGCATCGGCACCGACGCGTCCGCCAGCGCCCGGATCGAGGGCGGCAACACGGTGGCCGCCGGCACCCAGGCCGCACAGGCCGCGGCCCAGAAGCTCTACCCCAACCTGACCGTGCAGGTCAGCGTCGCCGACAACGCCCGGCTGGTCGTGCGGGCCTCGACGTCCGTCCCCACGCTGTTCCTGACGCTGATGGGCATCGGCCATCTCGCAGCCAGCGGCGAGGCGAGCGCCACCCTCTCGTAGGCGATCTCTACGGCCGACGGGCTAGGCTTGGGGCGCACACTCGACAACGGAGGATTCACGACCATGAGAGTCGCACTGCTCACCGCGGGAGGCTTCGCCCCCTGCCTGTCATCGGCGGTCGCCGGCCTGATCCAGCGCTACACGCAGGTCGCGCCGCAGGCCGAGATCATCGCGTACCGGCACGGCTACGAGGGCCTGCTGCGCGGCGATTACCTCACCGTGACCGACGAGGTCCGCGCGCACGCCGACCGGCTCTACCGCTACGGCGGCTCGCCCATCGGCAACTCCCGCGTCAAGCTGACCAACACGAAAGACCTTGTCGCACGCAAGTTGGTGGCCAAAGGCACGGATCCGCTCGAAGCGGCCGCCCACCAGCTGATGCACGACCACGTGGACGTGCTGCACACCATCGGCGGCGACGACACCAACACGACCGCCGCCGACCTGGCCGCCTACCTGGCCGAGCACGAGTACCCGCTCACGGTCGTGGGCCTGCCCAAGACGATCGACAACGACATCGTCCCGATCCGGCAGTCGCTGGGCGCCTGGACGGCCGCCGAGCAGGCGAAGATCTTCGCGATCAACGTGATCGGCGAGCACAACGCCGCCCGCCGCGAGCTGATCGTGCACGAGATCATGGGACGCAACTGCGGCTACCTGGCCGCCGAGACGACCCGCCGCTACCGCGCCTGGCTCGACGAGCAGGAGTGGGTGCCGCAGATCGGGCTGTCCCGTGAGGCGTGGGANGTCCACGCCCTCTACGTGCCCGAGGCCCGCATCGACCTGGCCGCCGAGGCCGAGCGGCTGCGCACCGTGATGGACACCGTCGGCAACGTGAACATCTTCTTGTCCGAGGGCGCCGGCGTCGAAGAGATCGTCGCCGAGCTGACCGCCAACGGCCAAAGCGTGCCCATGGACGCGTTCGGCCACGTGCAGCTCGACAAGGTCAACCCGGGCGCCTGGTTCGCCAAGCAGTTCGCCGCCCGCATCGGCGCCGAGAAGACGATGGTGCAGAAGTCGGGCTACTTCTCCCGCTCGGCCGCCTCGGGCCCCGAAGACCTGGAGCTCATCGGACGCACCTGCGACCTGGCCGTCGACGCGGCCCTGGCCGGCACGCCCGGCGTCGTGGGCCTGGACGAAGACCACGGGGACGAGCTGCGGGTCATCGAGTTCGGACGCATCGCCGGCCACAAGCCGTTCGACGTCACCCAGCCCTGGTTCACCCAGATGCTGCATGACATGGGCCAGCCGACCGCCTGAGATCGCAATCTGTCCCAGGCGCATGCGAGAGTTCGGGCCGATCGGACGTACGCTCGGGCCATGTCGGAACCTGGGTGGTACCCGGATCCGGGTGGCGCACCCCACCGCTTCCGCTTTTGGGACGGCCGCCAGTGGTCGTCGGGGACGGTCGCCGATCCGCG
Organism: Propionibacteriaceae bacterium; assembly: GCA_009787035.1. Lineage (GTDB taxonomy): Bacteria > Actinomycetota > Actinomycetes > Propionibacteriales > Propionibacteriaceae > WRGV01. Next base: position 3,485 of record WRGV01000122.1, read on the forward strand.
CACCGCGCCCGTGCCGCCGGACGTCTCGCCGTACGTCCCCCGCCAGGGGGACCTGGCGCAGAGCCAGAACGCGCAGACGGCCAGACGCGCCAGCCGCGGCTGGGGCATCGGCGTCGTCCTGCTCGCCCTCGTCGTGCTGGCCGTGGTGATCAGCATCATCGTGCAGGCCCAGCGTCCCGCGCCCATCGTCTCCGCGGGATCCGGCACCGTCACGCCGGCAGCCTCGCCCCGCAGCCAGCCCACGCCCACACCGTCTCCCACGCCCACGCCCACGCCATCACCCACGCCCACGCCATCGCCGTACACCCCCGGTTCGCTCTGCCCGGCGTCCTTCGCGACGGACGACACACCGCAGCCGGACGGACGGCTCAAGGCTGGCACGCTGCAGATTGACACGCTGCCCGACTGGCCCGACCCGATACCGCTCATGCCCGGGAGTTCGTTCAGCTACGACCGCCACATGCAACTCCTCTACACCCCCGACTTCGGTCAATACGTCGTAGCCAGTCTGGAACTGGCCTTGGTCACCAAGGACGCGGACTTCAGCACGCTCAGGATGACCGCCCGCCGCGTCATGGGATGTACGTTGGCCGCCAACGCAGGAACGGTGATCGGTGTCACACCGGGGATCGACCAGGCCATCCAGATCAACGGTCACGACGCGTGGCGCCTACGCTGGAGCGTCGGCTACTCTGCCCCCGATCTGCCCGACTGGCATGGGGACGTTGTCGACGTGATCATCGTCGAGCTGGGCTTCGGCAATCTCGCCTACGGCATGTACAAGTCGACCTGCCCCATCGGCGCGGACGCGCCGCAGAAGCAGCTGGACGACAACCTGGCGACGCTGACCGTGACAGGTTAGGACGCCAGGCGCACCACGAGGTGGCGGTCGCCGTACGGCTCGTCGACGCGGGCCGATGGCGGCCAGTACTTGTCGGCACCGTGGTCGAGCACCAGGTCCGGGTGCCCGCCGAGCGGGAACGCGGCCAGGGCGCGGGAGTACGGATGCGTCCACTGGTCGTCTGACACGCGCCACAGCGTGTGCGGCGCGCAGACCAGCGGATTGTCGTCGGCGGGCCAGGTGCCCGCCCCAACCTGGTCGATCTCGGCGCGGATGGCCAGCATGGCCTGGCAGAAGCGGTCGAGCTCGCCCAGATCCTCGCTCTCGGTCGGCTCGACCATCAGCGTGCCCGCCACCGGGAAGCTCATCGTCGGGGCGTGGAAGCCGTAGTCGATCAGCCGTTTGGCGACATCGTTGACACTCAGCCCCGCGGGCTCGGTCACCGCGGCGACGTCCAGCAGGCACTCGTGCGCGACCAAGTGGCCCGGCCCGGTGTACAGCACCGGGAAGGCGTCGCGCAGCCGCCGCGCGATGTAGTTGGCGGCCAGCACCGCCGACTGGCTGGCCCGGCGCAGGCCGTCCGCCCCCATCAGCGCGATGTAGGCGTACGAGATGGGCAGCAGCCCCGCCGAGCCGTACGGGGCCCCTGCGACCATGTCGCCGTCGGCGCTGGTCGCGGGCAGGTACGGCACCAGGTGCGCGCGCACGCCGATCGGGCCGACGCCCGGGCCGCCGCCCCCGTGCGGCATGGCGAACGTCTTGTGCAGGTTGAGGTGCCCGCAGTCGGCGCCGAACTGCGCGGGCTTAGCCAGCCCGGCCAGCGCGTTCATGTTGGCGCCGTCCACATAAACCTGCGCCCCGGCATCGTGCGCCAGCCGCGCCACCGTGGCCATGGTGTGCTCGAACACGCCGTGGGTGGACGGATACGTCACCATCACGACGGCGACGTGCCCGGCATGCTGTTCCAGCTTGTCGGCGAGGTCATCGGTGTCGATCGAGCCGTCGGGAGCCACGGCGACGCTGACGACCCGCAGCCCGGCCATCGCGGCCGAGGCGGCGTTGGTGCCGTGCGCCGAGGCCGGGATCAGGCAGACGTCGCGATGCTCGCCGCGGTGCTCGTGGTAGGCGCGCACGGCCAACAGCCCGGCCAGCTCGCCCTGGCTGCCGGCGTTCGGCTGGAAGCTGACGGCGTCGTACCCCGTGATCGCGCACAGCCACCGCTCCAGCTCGCCGATGAGCTCCGCGTAGCCGACGGCATCACCGGCCGGCACGAACGGGTGGACGTCGGCGAAACCCGGCTCCGTGACGGCGTCCATCAGCACCGCCGCGGTGAGCTTCATGGTGCACGAGCCCAGCGGGATCATGCCCTGGTCGAGCGCGAAGTCGCGCCGCGCCAGCGTGTGCAGGTACCGCATCATCTGCGTCTCGCTGCGGCAGGCGTGGAACACCCGCTGCGTCAGGAAGGCGTCCTCGCGCGGCGCGGCGGCCAGACCGCCCCACGGCGCGGCGCCGTCCAGGTGCGCACCGAAGGCGGACGCGACGGCGGCCAGATCGGCGGGCGTGGCGTCCTCACCGAT
>WRGV01000123.1 GCA_009787035.1 Propionibacteriaceae bacterium
CGGGTCCCAAGCGGCGGTGTCCAGCGTGTCGCTGGCGGTGTGGAACGGCTGCGTCGGGTCGCGCGGTGCCGCGGGGGCCGGGACGAGCGCATCCAACGGCGGGGCCGCACTGGTGGGTGCGGCGAAGCTCTGCGGCGCCGGCGCGTCCGGATCGGCGACCGTCATGGCGTCCGGACGATAGATGATGTCGCCCAGTGCGCCAGCCGGGGGCATCGCGAACCCCGCGGGCGTCTGCGTGGGGGCGTCCCACGACTCGTCCTGCCATCTTCCGCTCACGTCCACCAGTCTAGGGGGAGTGGCATCATGCCCGGGTTGTCGTGCGGTCTGGGAACAGCAGGCTCATAGCGAACCCTGGGCCACACGCGTGCGGATGTCTCATCCCCACTGGCACCGACGAGGATGCCTGGGTAGGCTGTCACCAAGATCTATGACAGTGAGGTGCCCGGGTGCCCAGCGGCAAGGTGCGTTTCTACGACGCGGAGAAAGGCTTTGGTTTCATCGCCAAAGACGGCGGTGGCGACGTGTATGTGCGTGCCAACGTGCTGCCCGCCGGTGTGACGTCGTTGCGCGCCGGCCAGCGTGTCGAGTTCGGTGTGATGGAGGGCCGTCGCGGCGAGCAGGCGCTGTCGCTGGAGGTGCTGGAGTCGCCGACCTCGCTGTCCAAGGCGTCGCGCAAGAAGCCGGAGCAATTGGCTGTCATGTTCGAAGACCTGATCAAGCTGCTCGACTCGATCGGGAACGGCTACCGCAAGGGGCATTACCCGGATCCGAAGCACGCCGAGAAGACGGCCGCCATGCTGCGCGCGGTCGCAGACGAGCTCGAACTATGAGCGCCGCGGTGATGGAGGCGCCGGCCCCGGCCGCGCGCCCGGCGAAGGCCCGCGCCAAGAAGGCGGATGCGACGATCGCGGCCGCCATCGACCAGGCCCGTGCCGCGGCACAGGAGACGGCCGCCGATTTCGGCGTGGGCGAACACCTGGGCTGCGTGTGCGAGGGCGACTACCTGGCGACGCACTACTTCGCGTGCACGCATCCGGGATATCCGGGCTGGCGCTGGGCCGTCATCATGACGCGCGTGCCGCGCGCCCGCTCGGCCACCATCAACGAGGTCGTGCTGGTGCCGGCCGATGCCGCGCTGCTGGCCCCCGGGTGGGTGCCGTGGAGCGAGCGGCTGCAGGCCGGCGACGTCCAGCCCGGCATGCTGCTGCCGACGCCGGAGAACGATCCCCGGCTGGAGCCCGGGTTCGTGCCGCGCGACATGACGTCCGACGATGATCCGGCCGAATGGTCGCAGACCCGCGCCGTCGTCAACGAGCTGGGCCTGGGCCGCGAGCGTGTGCTGTCGGCGTACGGACGCGACGATGCCGCGCAACGCTGGCTGGCAGGTCCGTCCGGCCCCGACAATCAGATGACCCGGCTGGCCCCGGGCACGTGCCTGACGTGCGGCTACTTCGTCCGCCTCGCGGGCTCGCTGGGCAGCATCTTCGGTGCCTGCGCCAACGAGTTCTCGCCGTCGGACGGGTGCATCGTGGCCATCGAGCACGGCTGCGGCGGGCATTCGGACGTCGTCGCGGACGACCGCGGCGTCACGCTGCCGCAGGCCATCTTCGACACCATCACCACGGATCCGTCGCTGTTCGATTGAGGCCGTCACAAGGCGTCTGCCTGGGCTCCGCAACCGGCATCCGTGCCGGGGGTACACCCGAACAGCAAACATGCTAGCAGGCCCCAGGTTTCGCACCGTCCACGTCCCTAAGGATGGACGGTGCGGGGTTGGAGCGTTCCGCTAGCATCTCGGGCATGGCCACTACGCACCGCGCCGCTGGCGCTGTTCACGTATCACCTCTCGACAAGTTCTTCGACATCACCAAACGCAAGTCGACCCCCGCCCGTGAGGTACGGGGTGGGCTCGTCACCTTCTTCACGATGGTGTACATCCTTGCGTTGAACCCGATCATCGTCGGCACCACCACCGACATCAACGGCAACCTGATCTCGGGTATGAAGCCGACCGACCCGAACGCCATCCCGATCACGATGGCGATGGTCGCCGCGGCCACCGCGCTGGTCGCGGCTGTGTCCAGCATCCTGATGGGCGTGCTGGGCCGCTTCCCGATCGCACTGGCCACCGGCCTGGGCATCAACTCGATGGCGGCGTACGTCATCGCCCCCAAGATGACCTGGGGCTCCGTCATGGGCCTGATCGTCTGGGAGGGCATCGTCGTGACGATATTGGTCGTCACGGGGGTGCGGGAGGCCATCTTCCGGGCCGTGCCCAAGGAGTTGCGCATCGCGATCAGCGTCGGCATCGGCCTGTTCATCGCGTTCATCGGCCTCATCGACGCCGGCGTGATCCGGGCCGGGTCGGGCACCATCACGACGCTCGGCGTGAACGGCTCGCTGCTCGGCTGGCCGATCCTGGTGTTCGTCGTCGGATTGTTCCTGATGATCTTCCTGTACTCGCGGCACGTCAAGGGCTCGATCCTCATTGCGATCCTGGCGATGACCGTCGTGGCGATCGTGATCACCAAGGTCGCGAACGTGCCGGCGATGACCGACGCGACGGGCGCCGTCGTCCACGCGACCGGCTGGGCGTCCAACGTGCCGGCCTGGGTGCCGGGCTCGTTGCACCTGCCCGATCTGGGGCTGCTCGGCCGCGTCGATATGATCGGCGGCTTCCAGACGTTCACGCAGGGCGCCAACGGCGTCTTCACCGCGAGCGGGGTGACGATGGGATCGCTGCTGAGCGGCGTGCTCATCGCGTTCTCGCTGCTGCTCGCCGACTTCTTCGACACCGTCGGCACAGTGGTGGCGGTCGGGGCCGAGGCCGGGCTGCTCGACAAGACCGGCGAGCCGCCGCGCCTGCGCGAGATCCTGCTCGCCGATTCGCTGGGTGCCGTGTTGGGCGGCCTGGGCTCGGTGTCCAGCAACACCAGCTACGTCGAATCGTCGGCCGGTGTGGCCGAAGGCTCGCGCACCGGCCTGTCGTCGGTGGTCACCGGCATCATGTTCGCCCTGGCGATCTTCCTGTCGCCGCTGTTCGGCATGGTGCCCGCCGAGGCCGTCGCGCCCGCGCTGGTGCTCGTCGGCTTCCTGATGCTGACGCAGGTGGCCGAGATCCCGTGGCAGGATCTGGAGCGCGGCCTGCCCGCGTACCTGGCCGTCATCTTCATGCCGTTCGCGTACTCGATCACCAACGGCATCGGCGTGGGCTTCATCAGCTACGTGCTGCTGAAGGTCTTCCACCGCAAGGCCAAGGACATCCACCCGCTGATGTGGGTGACGTCCATCCTGTTCGTCCTCTACTTCCTCCAGGGGCTGCTGATCAAGTAGCCCCGGCACGACGAACGGCGTCCCTTCGCAGGGGCGCCGTTCGTTCGTATTGCGACACCGGTATGGATGCGCTTGCGCCCGGTGCCACGGGTGGGTCAGGCAGTTGCCTGCGGTTGGAAGGCCTTGACCTGGGCGATCAGCTCCTCCAGCTGTGCGCCGTTGAGGGCGCCCGCCTGGCGGAAGATCAGTGCGCCGTCCTTGAACACCATCAGCGTCGGAATCGCCTGGATCTCCAGCTGTGCGGCCAAGCCCTGCTCGGCGTCGGTGTCCACCTTGGCGAAGACGACGTCGGTGTGCTTGGTGCTGGCGGCCTCGAAGATTGGGCCGAACTGGCGGCACGGGCCGCACCAGGTGGCCCAGAAATCGACGAGCAGGACGGGCGAATCGGCGATCGTCGTATCGAAGTTCGCCTGTGTGAGGGTGATGGGTGCCATGGGTTTCCTTCCTTGCAGGGGCGTGCCGGGTACTTCCAGCATGAGCCATAACGGCGCGCATCCGCAGGCTATTCCGCGAACTCATAAGGTGGACGGGAATGACACAGGTGTCAGATAGCAAGTTGACCAGCGGGGACACTCGCGCGGGTGGAGACTGGAAGGGACAAAGGAGTGTGTCATGGAGTATGTGCAGCTGGGCACCAGCGGTCTGCGGGTGTCGTCCATCATCGTGGGGTGCATGAGCTTCGGCGAGCCCGGGCGCGGCGGGCACGCGTGGAGCCTGCCGGAGGAGAAGAGCCGTCCGATCATCAAGCGGGCCCTCGACGCCGGCATCACGACGTTCGACACGGCGGACGTGTATTCGGACGGATCGAGCGAAGAGATCGTGGGACGGGCGCTGCACGACTTCGCCCGCCGGGAAGAGATCGTGATCGCGAGCAAGGTCAACGGGCGCATGTACGCCGGCCCGCACGGCGAGGGCCTGTCGCGCGCGCACATCATGACGGCCATCGATGCGACGCTGCGGCGCCTGGGCACCGACTACGTCGATCTGTACCAGATCCACCGCTTCGACCCGACGGTGCCGGTGGAGGAGACGATGGAGGCGCTCCACGACATCGTCCGGGCCGGCAAGGCGCGCTACATCGGCGCGTCGTCCATGTTCGCCTGGCAGTTCGCGAAGCTGCAGTACACCGCCGATCTGGGCGGGTGGACGCGCTTCGTGTCGATGCAAGACCAGTACAACCTGCTGATGCGCGAAGAGGAACGCGAGATGCTGCCGTTCTGCCTGGATCAGGGCGTCGGCGTGATCCCGTGGAGCCCGCTGGCGCGCGGCATGGTCACGCGCGCCTGGGGCACGACCACCACGCGCACGCAGAACGACCAGTTCGGCTCGCACCTGTACCGCCAGCAGGAGGAGGCCTCGCGGGCGATCGTGGACGCCGTCGTGCAGGTCGCCGCGGCCCGCGCCGTGCCGATGGCGCAGGTGGCGCTCGCATGGGTGCGCCAGCAGCCCGCCGTCACCGCGCCCATCGTGGGCACCACGTCGGTGCGTCATCTGGACGACGCCTTGGCCTCGCTGGACATCGAGCTGACCTCCGATGAGCTGAGCCGTCTGGCCGAGCCCTATCGCGCCCAGGCGCCGGAGGGCTTCTGACGCCGGATCTGCAGCGCTTCGTGGACGCCCAAGACGGCGTCTATGCGCAGGCACTGGCNGAGGTGCGCGCGGGCCGCAAGCGGACGCACTGGATGTGGTTCGTGTTTCCGCAGCTGGACGGGCTCGGGACGAGTCCCACGGCGCGGTATTTCGGCTTGTCTGGGCTGGACGAGGCGATCGCCTATCTTGCCCATCCCGTGCTGGGGCGTCGGCTGGTCGAGATCACCGCCGCCCTGCTGGAGTTGCCGCAGGCCGATCCGCAGGGTGTGTTCGGGTACCCGGACGATCTCAAGCTGCGCAGTTGCCTGACGTTGTTCGCGCAGGTGCCGGGCGCAGATCCGGTGTTCGCCCGGGCTCTCGACCGCTGCTTCGCTGGGAAGCCCGACGTGTGGACGTTGCGCATGCTCGGGCGGTCGGCCGCGTGATCCGGTTCAGGCGCCCGTGGCGACCGGACGGGCCGGGTCGGCCGACCAGCCGGACCAGCTCGGCGGGTACAGCGCCGCGTCGATGCTGAGCGCGGCAAGGGCGAAGACACCCTGCGCGGCGCTGACGCCGGAGCCGCAGTAGACGGCGACCGGGCCGGTCAGCTCGCCGAACTGGGCGCGCAGCGCGGCGTCGTCGGGCAGCAGGCCGTCCGGCGTCCACAGGCCGGTGACGGGCCGGTTGATGGCGCCGGGGATGTGGCCCGGCTTGGGGTCGATCGGCTCGGTGGCGCCGCTGAACCGTTCGGGCACGCGCACGTCGATCAGCGTGCCGGTCCAGGCGGCGACCTGGTCGGCATCGATCGTGGGCAGCTGGCCCAGCCGGATCGGGACATCGGTGGGCGTCGGCGGCTCCGGCTCGCCGGTCTCGACCGGGCCGTGCCAGGCGGGCCAGCCGCCGTCCAGGATGCGCGCGTCGAGCCCGGCCCACCGCAGCACCCACCAGGCGCGCCCGGCGGCGAACGAGCCGGGCACGTCGT
>WRGV01000124.1 GCA_009787035.1 Propionibacteriaceae bacterium
TCCGCCTGGATCCGCGCCTGCCGCAGGTGCCGCTTCACCGTCGACAGAGAACAGCCCAGGCGCGCTGCGAGCGTCTGCAGCGTGTCGGACGGACGTGCCCGGCGCATCCGCACGACCTCGTCATGGTCGATCTGGTGCTGCACCGTGATGCCGGCGAATGCGTCGAATGACTCCGGTGTCACCGCCCAGTTCAGCCGCGCCCGCATGGCGCGCCTTTGTCCCGGAGTCGTCCCGGCAACGAAGCCGGCAACATCATGACGGACGACCGCCTGATACAGACATTGGCTTGCCAGTGGGCATTCCAGGCAGAGGCCATCGGCCACCGTCGACAGCGCCGCAACCTGGCGCCGCTGATCGAACGTCAGCGCCGTCGGCGACTCATCGAATAGCGGATGCAGGAACAGATTGCCGCGACCGATGCAGGCTGCCCTGCCCGCATCCTCAGCATCCTTGCGGGTCAACGCGCTCGTTCCAGCCATGGGACAACCTCCGTCCGAGCCTCACGGGAAGGCTCCATCCCAGGCTCTCACGGGCCAACAGCGCGCAAAAGGTCCCCATGACTCAACTGCGCGCACCACATCCCCCGGTCCGGTCTGGGTACGGATACCTACTCCACCTGAGCCCGCCGACCGATGTGGCTTAGCGAGGACGTCCCGCCGCCACCGCACGGGCGCGCTCAGCCACGGCGTCCAGACGGGACAATTCTGCAGCCATCGCAGCATCCGCCGTTGTCAACACCTCATCGCCGTACCGCAGCCCGGCGGCACCCCGCAGCAGCTGGTCAGCCAACGCCGGGTTCTTGGGCAGCACGGGCCCGTGGAGGTACGTCCCGACCACATTGCCGACCCGCGCGCCCTCGCCGCCGTCGCGGCCGTTGTTGCCGTCGCCCGCCACGACGCGCCCCAGCGGCTGCTGCCCGGCGTTCAGCGTCGTCAGGCCGCTGTGATTCTCGTAGCCGACGACGTGCCCCAACCCCGGAACATCGATCACCACGTTGCCGATCAGCCGCTTCGTCCCGGCGACCGTCGTCGCGTCGAACACGCCGATACCCGCGAGCACATCGCCCGCGCCGGTGCGGAACTCGTGCCCGAACAGCTGGTACAGCCCGCACACCAGCAGCATCGGGACGCCCGCGGCGGCCCGTTCGCGCAGCACCGGCCCGACAGCCATCAGGTCGTCGACCACCTGGCCCTGCCCGCTGTCCTGGCCGCCGCCACCGAGCATCACATCGGCCGTTTCCAGCACACGACGATCACCGCCGGGCTCGTACGCCTCGACTGACACGTCGAACCCGTACAGCCCGGCACGCCTGGCCAACACCAGCGCGTTGCCCTGGTCGCCGTAGATGTTCATCTCGGCCGGATACAGCTGCACCACGCGCAGCCCCCGCGCACTCATGGCCGCCCCTGTTCCAACGCCTTGAGGTGGGCCCGCAGCTTCAGCATGGCGGTGTAGGTGCTGAACACCTGCACATCCCGATCTGCCGTATCGTGCAGGAAACGATCCAGCGACCGTCCCAGATCGGCGTCCGCGTCGTCCACCCGCACCCCGTCGTACTCCAGCCGCAGCGCCATGTCGTCCGCCCGGACGCCCGTGGTGCGCACCAGCGCGCCCGATGCGACCGGCGCGAAGTCCACGTCCCACAGCCACGACACGTCGCGGCCGTCCGCATGCTCGTCGTTGATCGCGATCAGCGTGGGGGTGCCGGGCGTCGCGCCGGCCAGCGCGAGCCGGAATCCGGACGGATTCTTCACCAGCGTCAACCGCAATGCCCGGCCGCCGAGGTGCCAGATCTCGCCACGTCCGAACGCCGCCTTCACGCGCCCCAGCGCGGCCACCTGCGCCGCCGCGTCGAACCGCTCGCCCAGCACCGCGCGCGTCAGCGCCAGCGCGGCCGCGCCGTTCAGCGCGTTGTGCGGGCCATACAGGCTCAGATCCACCTCGTGCCCGCGCCCGCCGATGAGGTACGTCGCATGCTGTCCGACCAGCCCCGCGAGCACGACCGCACCCTCGGGCATGACGGCATCGTCCCTTGTCGCCACCTCGATGGCGTCGGCGTGCAGCTGCTCATCGGTGGGGAACTGGGGCGCGAGCGACCCGTCCACGCCGAACCACGAGACCTGCACGTCCGCACCCACGGCATCGGCGAGCGCCGCGATGCGCGGGTCGCCGACGTTGAGCACGACCTGCCCCACCGTGCTCGCCGCGACCTGGCGCAGCAGCCGCGCGGTCGTGTCGATCTCGCCGAACCGGTCGAGCTGGTCGCGCAGCACATTGAGCAGCAGGCACGCGCGCGGGGCCAGCTGGCGGACGAAGTGGACGGCGTACGCCTCGTCGAGCTCGACGACCGCGATATCGGCGTCCAGACGCCCCCCGCGCATGGCCTGGACGGCCGCGCTGACGACGCCGCGCGTGAAGTTGCTGCCGCTGGGATTGCTGAACACGCGCAGACCGGCGGCGCGCAGCAGCTCCACGACCATCTTGGTGGTCGTGGTCTTGCCGTTCGTCCCGCTGACCACGACCGTCCCGAGCGGCAGGGCACCCAGCACGTCCTGAAGGAAACGGGGTTGCAGCCGTTCGACAACCAGGCCCGGAAACGCCGATCCGTGGCCGCCACGCAGGCGCATCAGCCCCGCGACACCCTTGCCGAGCAGGCTGGCAGCGTACGTCCGCAACACCGGCATCACTCCGGTTTCTTGAGCAGCTGGGCGACCCGCTGCTGCGACACGCCCAGCAGCTGCGCGGTCTCGCGCTGCGTGAGGTGTTCTCGCCCGACGAGCAGGTCGGCCGACTTGCGCGTCAACATCGCCACACGCGAAGCGGCGTAGCCCGAAATGTCCCGCCACCGGGCGACCTCGGCGAGGTCGTCGCTGATGTCACTGGGCAGTTCCGTGCTGACTTCGATGATGATCTCGGGACCGTCGAAGCCGAGGCTCGACACGACCAGGCGCCGGGCCATCGCGTCCACCTCGTCGAGCGTGCGGACGCGGCTGGACACGTCCAGTCTCGGGATGTGAACCAGCCACCCGCCGTCATCGCGGGTAGCCGTTGCCTTGAAGGCGGGTGGTTGGGTGGGTGCTTGCTCTTCCATTGTGTCCATCAGGTTTGGCGGCGGCCATTCCACGTGGTGACGCCGGCATCAACGTCGGATACGGTTGATCATAGTGCTTACCCAGCGTGGAACCCGCACCGAGGAGGATGAATGCCGCTCACCAGCACCCTTGGGAAGGCCGCCGTCCGGCTTGCCCCCCTGGCGGCGCCCCAGGCCGGCGGCGCGGTGCTGCACCGCGTGCTCAACGCCGCGATCAACGGCGTCGGCGCCGCCCCGGGCGCGCGCGTCATGGCCGGGCGCCAGCTCGCCCGCCGCCACGGCGACCACGAGGCCGCGATCACGTCGATCATCAAGCAGCACGCGGTCGCCGGCGGCGTCGGCGGTTTCGTCACCAACCTCGGCGGCTTCGTGACATCCCTGGCCGCGATGCCCGCCAACCTCGCCACGCTCGCGCTCACGCAGAGCCGCATGGTCGCCGCGATCGCGCACCTGCGCGGCTACGACCTGGACGATCCGCGCGTGCGGGCCGCCATCGTCATGTGTCTTTTGGGACGGACGCTCGTGGACGACATGGTTGCCAAGGGACAGCTTCCGTCCACCCCCATCGGCGTCGCGACCGCCCCGATGTCGGACGCCAAGCTGGAGCAGCAGATCTGCCAGAAGGTGCTGAGCGCCTGGCTGGCCCAGATCGGCGGCAAGCAGGCCGTCGCGCTGGTGGGCAAGCGCCTGCCCGTCATCGGCGGGGGCGTCGGCGCGGCCACCGACGGGCTGTCCACCCGGGCGGTGGGACGCTACGCCGCGTCCCAGTTCGTCAGCCGCCGCCAGGTGCCGCGCTAACCTGCCCCTCACCGGGCAACGGGGCCAGCGCCGAGGTGCGGGTCGCCCATGTCCTGAGCTTCCTGGTGCGGCTCCACGTTGGCCAGGCGCCGGGACATGCGGTAGAGTGGGGCCTCGGCTCGACCGCCAGAGCGCCCATAGCTTAATGGATAGAGCATCTGACTACGGATCAGAAGGTTGAGGGTTCAACTCCCTCTGGGCGCGCAGACCAAAAACCGCCGGTTCCTCAATGGGAGCCGGCGGTTTTGTGTTGCTCAGGGTCAGTCGACGATGCCGTAGAGCCGGTCGCCCGCGTCGCCCAGACCCGGGACGATGTAGCCGTGCTCGTTCAGGTGGTCGTCCACGGCGGCGACGACGAGGGTGCAGGCGATGCCGGCCTCGTCCACGTCCTTGCGCACGCGCGCGATGCCCTCGGGCGCCGCGAGCAGGCAGATGCACGTCACATCGGACGCGCCGCGCTCGACCAGGAACTTCACCGCGCCGGACAGCGACCCGCCGGTGGCGAGCATCGGATCCAGCACGAAACACTGCCGTCCGGACAGATCCTTCGGCAGCCGCTCGGCGTACGTGAACGGCTGCAGCGTCGTCTCGTCGCGCACCATGCCGACGAAACCGACCTCGGCGGTCGGCATCAGCCGCGTCATGCCTTCGAGCATGCCCAGCCCGGCGCGCAGGATCGGGACGACCAGCGGACGCGGCTGCGACAGCTGGACGCCCGACGCCGTGGCCACCGGCGTGACGACGTCCACGGCCTCGACGCGGACCTCGCGCGTGGCCTCGTAGGCGAGCAGCGTGACCAGCTCCTCGACGAGCTGGCGGAAGATCGGGCTCGGCGTGTCGACGCTGCGCAGATGCGTGAGCTTGTGGGCGACCAGTGGATGGTTGGCGACGCGAAGTTCCATGCGTTCCACTGTAGCGGCTGGGACGAGCGCAACCCCGGCCGCTCGCGACGTCGCGGATGCGTCCCACCCTGGATGCCGCGGGAAAAGTGCCTCTCGCTACCATGAGGGGTGGCCACAAGGCGCGGAGTCTGGCAACATGGTGGGTAGGCGACAGGAGGGGCATTGTGAGCGGCTACCACGACGACCAGGACGACATCGACGACGATCCGGTCGGCGACTATGACGACATGCACGACGACATCATCATCGACGACTACGACGAGATGGACGATGACGACGACGAAGAAGAAGAGGACGACGACTACGAGGACGCCACGCCCGACGAGATCGATTTCGTCATCGCGGCCTACCGCGAGGACGGCGCGCCGGTCGTCATCCCGCTAGCGAAACCCCTTGCCAACGACCTGGAAGATCTGATCGAGCAGCTGCGCCGGCTGCCCGGTGATGCGGGCTCGGTCGGCTTCGTGTCGATCTCGGGGGAGTTCTTCGTGATCGTGCGCGTGCGCGGCCGCAACGTGCAGGTGCTGCTCAACGACTCGGTTGCCGCCACGGATTGGCCCATCGCCCGCGATGTCGCCGACTACCTCAACCTGGACGTCAACGAGGACGACGAGTCGGAGCCCATCGGCGATCTGGACGTGCTGGCCGATCAGGGCTTGTCGGAGCTCGATATGGAGGCCATCGCCACGGATCTGGACGAGGATTCGGACGAGTTGGTGCGCCAGATCGCCCGGCACCTGGGCCTGGAGCGCCAGTTCGACGAGGCGGTCACCGAGGAGTGACCTCGCGGGTGCGGTCATGAGCATCTGGGACGAGGCCATGCGCCTTGCGTTGGACGAGGCGCGCGCGGCCTGTGCGCGCGGGGACGTCCCCATCGGTGCCGTGGTGCTGGATGAGGCGGGCCGTGTGGTGTCTCGGGCCGGGAACGAACGCGTGCTGTCGGGGGATCCGCTGGCGCACGCCGAGGTGCTGGCGCTGCGCCGGGCCGCAGATGAGCTGGGCGGTTGGCGCCTGGACGGTTGCACCCTGGTCGTGACTCTGGAACCCTGCGCCATGTGCGCCGGAGCGCTCGTCCAGGCTCGGGTGGCGCGG
>WRGV01000125.1 GCA_009787035.1 Propionibacteriaceae bacterium
CCCTGGTGATCACGCACGAGCCGCTGTACTTCGACCACACGAATTCCCTGGTCGACCAGCTGCAGGATGATCCGGTCTACCGGGCCAAGCATGCCCTCATCGCGGGCGCCGGGCTGGCCGTGTGGCACCTGCACGACCACCTGCACGACCATCGTCCCGACCTGATCGACCTGGGGACGGTGCGGGCGCTGGGCTGGCCGGTGCCGACGCCGGCGTCGCCGGTGCCGTTCGTGGCCGACATTCCCGCGACCCGGCTGGATGCGCTGGCCCGGCAGGTGGGTGCGGCGTTGGGCGCCGGGGTGCCGCGATTCATCGGCGACCCGGCCCAGCAGGTGCGCCGCGTCGGGCTCGACCTGGGTTTCCGCGGGGGCGAACGCAACCGGGCGATGCTGCAGCGCCCGGACGTGGACGCGCTGCTGATCGGGGAAGCCCACGAGTGGGAGACGGGGGAGTACGTGGCCGATGCGGTGGCCGCGGGTGCGCCCAAGGGGCTGATCGTGGCCGGGCACATCCCGTCCGAACAGCAGGGCATGGTCGAGCTGACGCGCCGCATCCAGGGCTTGGGGCTCGGCGTGCCGGTGACGTTCGTCCCCGCCCGCGACCCGTACCAGGTGGCCTGAGGCTCAGCCCTCGGGCCAGCCGTTGCCGGCGGGGTCGTCGGTGGACGGCTGCGGGGGGACGAACTGCGTCATGACGTTGTCGATTTCGGCGCGGGCCAGCCGCAGCCACCAGAACGCGAACACGGAGCTGAAGACCGCGATGACCCAGTCGCCCGGCCAGCGCGTCAGCAGGCCCATGGCCGCCACCAGGCAGGCGTAGGCCAGCGTCGCGCGCCAGTGCTTGAACACGAACAGCAGGCTGATGCGCACCGCGTCGATCGTCCGGAAGCTGAACAGCGAGGTGACCACCATCAGGTGGGCGGCGATGAGCGTGAGCAGGACGGCGATCACCACGAACGCCCACACGAGCTGCGGCGGCCAGCCCGAGACCGAGATGTTGACGCTGACGAACGCCATGACGGCCAGCAGCAACAGGTAGGGCACCCACCACTTGAGCACGTCGAGCGCGTTGAGTCGGTAGCCGCGCCAGAAGTGCCCGCCGGGGATCAGGTCGGTGCCCTCGACATCGCGGCGGCGCCAGGCGAACAGCGCGGCGGACGCGGACGGGCCGACGGGCAGCAGGCACAGGAAGGCGAGCGGCAGGTTGCCCGGCACTGGGGCCAGGAAGAATCCGGCCACGAAGCCAGGCAGGCTGGTGAGGATGATCAGCCCGGTCAGCATCATGAACCACAAGATGCCGGCGGTCACCTGCGCGAAGGCGCTGCCGCCCACCGTGGATCCGTTCAGCAGATCGCTCGGTTTCTTCGCCATGTCCGTCCCGTTCGTGCGGCTGTGCCGTCAGTACGGGCCCAACGATACTTGATCCGGACGGGTTGCGCCGGTGGGTAACTTTCGCGGCCGGACTAGCTCAGTTTCGCGCCCGTTCGTAACGATTTGGTAACAGTGTTCCCGAGGCGCTTGACACGAGCGGGGGCTTGTATACAAGCTGAAGGCAGCTTAGCGATGTCGCGAAAGTTTCCCGGCCGAGGGGGTGGATCTCGGCGGGTTCGGGCTCACGAAGAGGTGAAGGTCTATGGCGAAAGGGCGGACGTTGACTGCGGAGGAGTTCGCGGCTCTTCCGACAACACCCCCCAAGCGCGGCAATGGTCCCTGGCGCACGGAGTCAGGCGCGGTCATCTGGCAGCAGAAGGAGACCTGGGGTCACGCCGTGCGCAAGCACTGGCGCCTGTACAGCCTGTGTGTCCTCCCGCTCATCTACCTGCTGATTTTCCAGTACCTGCCACTGGTCGGCACCATCATCGCCTTCCGTCGCTACCAGCCGGGCATGGGCTTCCCGTGGAACGTCGTGGGCGTGTCGTGGCGCGGCATGCGTTACATCAATCAGTTCATCAACACCCCGCAGTTCTGGAACGCGTTCGAGAACACCGTCATCATCGCCGCCGAGAGCCTGATCTTCACGTTCCCGCTGCCGATCATCCTGGCGCTGCTGCTCAACGAGCTGCGCTCGCGCCGGACGAAGCGCGTCGTGCAGACGATCTCGTACATCCCGCACTTCCTGTCGATGGTGATCATCGCCGGGCTGATCCTGCAGCTGACGCTGTCGACCGGCCTGATCAACGAGGTGTTGATGAAGATCCACCTGATCAGCCAGCCGTTATCCTTCATGCAAGACCCGAAGTACTTCCGCTCGATCTACGTCATCTCGCAGATCTGGCAGACGACCGGCTGGGGGACGATCCTCTACCTGGCGGCGCTGACCAACGTGGACGAGCAGCTGTACGAGGCCTCCGCGATCGACGGCGCCGGGCGGTGGCGCCAGACGCTGCACGTGACGCTGCCCGGCATCCGTCCGACCATCGTCGTGGTGCTGGTGCTCAACATCGGATCGTTCCTGGGCGTCGGCTTCGAGAAGATCTGGCTGATATACAACCCGGCCCTGTACAGCACCGGTGACGTGTTATCGACCTACCTGATGCGCAACGGCCTGTTCGCCCAGCCGCAGCAGGCCTCGTACGCCACGGCCATCGGCCTGTTCCAGAGCCTGATCGGGCTGGCCCTGATCATCGGCGCGAACACGGTCTCGCGTCGCCTCACGGAAGCGAGCCTGTGGTGAGCACCTTCGACGAACAAGGCAACTTCCAGGTCAAGACGCTGGACGAGGTCAAGGACCGCTCGTTCATTCCGAAGACGACCGGCTACCGCGTCTTCACGGTGATCAACGTGATCATCTTGGTGGGCTTCTCGGTCATCATCATCCTGCCGCTGCTCAACGTGCTCTCGCTGGCCTTCAGCGACACGAACGCGATCACGGCGGGCAAGGTCGGCATCTGGCCGGTCGGGTTCAATCTGTTCACGTTCCACGAGGTCGCCACGACCAAGCTGTTCTGGCGCGAGTACGCGAACACCGTGATCTACACCGTGCTGTACACGCTCATCTCGATGTTCCTGACCACGACGTTCGCCTACGCGATCTCGCGCAAGGGCCTCAAGGGCAAGTCGGGCCTGACGTGGGTCGCCCTGTTCACGATGTTCTTCGCGCCCGGCATCGTCCCCAGCTACGTGCTGGTCAACGATGTGCTGGGCTGGCACAACACCATGTGGGCGATGGTGGTGCCCGGCACCATCAGCGTCTTCAACCTGCTGATCATGAAAACCAGCTTCGAGAACTTCCCGGTCGAACTGGAAGAGGCCGCGGCGGTCGACGGCATGACGACCTACGGCATCCTCGTCCGGATCGTCTTGCCGCTGTCGAAGGCGATCCTGGCCACGATGGTGCTGTTCTACGCGGTCGGCCAGTGGAACGACTGGTGGAAGGCCTTCCTCTACATGGACGACCCCTACAAGTACCCCGTCATCATGTACCTGCGCAACCTGATCGCAGGCGCGTCTCAGCAGGGCGTCGGCGGCGATCCCGATGCGACCGCGCAGCTGGCCGCCAACGTCAAGTCGGTGGCCATGGTGCTGATTGCCCTGCCCGTCATGTGCGTCTACCCATTCATCCAGAAGTATTTCGTCTCGGGCGTCATGCTCGGGGCGGTCAAAGCCTGACGGTTGGCCGGGACCCCGGCCCACCAGGCACACCACCATGAAGAAAGGAAACCAACAACCATGAGGAACACACGCAAAGGCGCCGTTGGCGCCGTCGTGGCCCTCGCTGCGTTCGGCTTGGCGCTGGCGGGCTGCAGTCAGAACACGACGAACACGCCGGCCCCCAGTGGCAGTGCTTCCGGTGTCACGATCGACGCCGCCCACTCGGTCGGAGCGATGGACAGCTATGCCGTCGGCACGACCTTCAAGGCGACCGAGCCCATCGACATCTCGCTGCTGTACCGCGACCACTCCAACTATCCGGAGAAGGACAGCTGGCTGATCTTCTCCGCGCTGAAGGCCAACCAGAACGTCTCCTTCAACCTCACCAAGGTGCCGCTGTCCGACTGGCAGACCAAGCGCAGCCAGTACATCACGACGGCGGCGAACGAGCCCGAGGTCATGCCGGTGTTCTACTCCGGTGAGGAGACGCAGTACGTGAACTCCGGCGCCCTGCTGCCGATCAGTGACTATGTGCAGTACATGCCGAACTTCCAGAAGGATCTGCAAGACTTCGGCCTGTCGAGCTACCTGGACACCAAGCGCCAGGCCGATGGCAAGTATTACCAGCTGCCCGGTCTGATGCAGAGCGTCATCTTGCAGTACTCGATCATCGTGCGCGACGATCTGTGGAAGGCCGCCGGCCTGACCACCGATCCGACCAACCTGACCGAGCTGCAGGCCGATCTGCAAAAGCTCAAGGACACCAACCAGTGCCAGGTGCCACTCACGGCCGGCAACAACGCCAAGGA
The DNA here is from genome assembly GCA_009787035.1 of Propionibacteriaceae bacterium. Lineage (GTDB taxonomy): Bacteria > Actinomycetota > Actinomycetes > Propionibacteriales > Propionibacteriaceae > WRGV01. Next base: position 4,400 of record WRGV01000125.1, read on the forward strand.
CATCCTGCAGGCGTGGAGCCCGGACTACAACACGCTCGTCGGTGACTGGGCGATCCAGAACGGCGCGCAGATGTGGGACGGCACGACCAACCAGTACGTGGCCGCCGCCGCACAGCCGGGCGCCCAGACGATCACCACGTTCATGGCGGGCCTGGTCAAGGCCGGTCTCATGGACAAGGACTCCATGACGCAGGGCACCAACGACAACAGCGCCTCCGACCAGAAGCTTGAGAACGGCACCGCGTGCGCCGTCTCCGGCAACTACCAGGATCTGGCGCGTCTGCAGACCGCGCTGCAGGCCAACGGCCACGACACCACGCTGCACATGCTCACGCTCCCGCAGGCTCCCGATGGCAAGACGTACATCACCGGCGGTCAGCGCTTCAGCTCCGGCATGGTCTTCGGCGCCTCGCTGGCCAAGGACCCGCACTTCAAGGCGATCCTGCAGTTCATCGACTGGCTGTACTACTCGCCCGAGGGCGTCGAGTTCGCGCAGTGGGGCGTCCAGTGCCCGAACGCGCAGGCCAGCGACACCACCTGCACCTACACCAAGGACGCCAGCGGCAAGCGCTCGCTGCTCCCGACGATCAACAACTCGCAGGGCCTCAACCCGGCCGCGGGCAAGAATGCCAAGATGCTCAACACCGACTACGGCTTCTCGAATGGCGTGTTCTGGCCGGCCAACGGCACGTTCAACGACCTGATCCTGAGCTACCTGCCGCCGGCCGAGCAGGACTTCATGGCTCGCATGGCGGGTGTCGTCGAGCGGCCCACCGCCCCGGCGACGCCGATGGATAGCGATGCCCTGGAGGACGTCGCGAGCTACGCCCAGACTCTGCGCGACACGCAGAATCAGTGGACGACCGACTTCATCGTCGGCAACAAGGATCCGAACACGCAGTGGAACGACTACCAGGCAGCGCTGAAGTCGGCCGGCATCGACAAGCTGGTTCAGCTCTATAACGACAACGTCAAGAAGTGACGGTGTCATGGTGACGTTGTGCTCGGACGGTTGCAGGAGCGCCGTCTGAGCAGGCGAGACCCCTTCTGAGGTGGGCCATCCGGATTCGTCCGGGTGGCCCACCGTCATGTCGACGGACGGCTGGGGACGCCGTCTGGGTCAGTCGGCTTCGATGACGCACACGCCGTGGGCATCCAGCGCCAGCGGTGCGCCCCTGCGCACCTGACGCCCCGTCAGCAGGTCCTGGCCGTTGACCGGGCCGGGCACCTCGACGTCGGCGTCGCCGTGATTGAGGACGAAGTGCACCGTCCGTCCGTCCGGGGCCAGCCGTACGGTGTGTTCCACCCCGGGCGCCGCGGGGGCGGCGGGGTCGCACAGGCCATGCCGCGCGATCGCGGCGAGCAACAGCCCGTCCAGCGTCGCCTCGTCTGGCAGCGTGCCGAGATACCAGGCCTGCCCATCGCCGTCGCGGGCGGGAACGTGCCGGCAGGTCGCGGC
>WRGV01000126.1 GCA_009787035.1 Propionibacteriaceae bacterium
CGCCAAGGCCGCGCCCGTGACGGGCAAGGCGGCCGCGGCAGCTGCCGCCGCATCCGACAAGTCGATCTACGAGGGCGTCGGGCGCAACCAGCTGTGCCCGTGCGGATCGGGCAAGAAGTTCAAGAACTGCCACGGCCGCGCGGCCGCCTGATCGACCGCACCTCAGTTGGCGGTGCTGGTGCGCACCTGACTGCCTGGCAGCAGCAAGACGAACTGCGTGCAGTGCCAGCGGCCTTCGCGCAGCTGGATGCGCAGACATCCGATCATCGGGTGGCCGTCGCACTCGAACCGCAGGCGCCCGAGCAGATCATCGGTGCCCACCCGGCTCGTGCGCACCGAGCGCAGGCGGGCGCGCGTCCAGCGTCCGACCCGGATGGTCGCGGCCAACTGGTCGAGGCTTTCGGGTGCGATCCAGCGCGCCAGCTGCCACACGGCGCGCCGCCCGGTGAGCACCTCCAACAGGGCATGCCCGATGGCGGTGACCATGTCGGCGTCCGGGTCGCACGCCTGCGCGGGTTGGCGCGTCACCATCCTCGCCACTGCGACGGCGGAGGCGGGTGCGGTCATGCGGTCGCAGGTCTCCCGCAGCGCGGGTGGGAGGCTGGGGGTCAGGAATGTCCACTGCACAGTGTCGGCTGTCATCGCACCAGTGTGCGCCGCTAGGATGCCTCGTGGCGGGGATGGCCGTCCACGTTGTGGATAACTTTCTTGACGGGGGAACGCATGGAACGCACGCTCGTGATGGTGCCGGTGGATCTGGCGCAGGCCGGACAGGTGGCGCACGGACGGGCGCTGCCCGGGCCCCTGCGCGCGTTCGCCGCAAACCGGGCGTTGGCGCAGACGTTCGGGCTGGAGGATACCTGCGTCGATGAGCTGGAGTTTGCCGCCTTGCAGGTCGCCCAGGTGGCGGGCCTGGCGCGCCACGGCCTGCGCCTGGTGGTGACCGCCTCGGTCGTCCCGGAGCTGGTGGCGGGCCCCGATCCGGACGAGGCCGACAACGGGGGAGTGCTGCTCTCGCAGCTGCCTGTCGAGGCCGTCGAGGCGTTCTTCACCGATCCGGCACCGCTGGATCCGGAGTTGGTCACCGGCGCACAGGGCCTGGACGTGGACGCCGCCTGGACGCTGCCGGGTGTGGCACCTCTGCTGGCCCAGGCTCCGCTGGCCTGGCACGACATCACCGAACTCGGGGAGTGGCTGCCGGGCCAGACCGCATCAGTGTGACGCGGCCAGCCAGGCGCGGCCGTGGGTCTGCTGGATCTCCAGCACGCGGGTCACATAGGGTGCGGCCTGCTGCTCCAGCTGGCGGCCGAACATCGGCACGCGCACGGTGAACTCACCCTCGTACGTCACCGACGTGCCCTGCCCGTCCGGGGCGATGGTCGCGGTGCCCGACAGCTGCACCGGCGCCTTGGCCACGTCCATCGTGATGGGGCCCGTGTAGCGCCCGTCGGGCCCGGGCTGGGCCGCCCACACGATGTCGAGCGTCACATGCAGCGTGTCGCCGGTGAACCGGGTCGCCTGCCGCGGCGCCGGCAGGTCGACGTGCAGCACGGTGTGGCTGCCCTCGACATCGACGCGGTGCGCCATGTCGGTGCCGTCGAACATGCCGTCCAGGAACTGCGCGTCGGTGAGCATCGCGAACACCTGGGCCGGGGCGGCGTCGTAGTGATGGTGCGTACAAAAGTGCATGGCATCAGTGTTTCACGGCTGGCGGGTCGTCGCGGTGGCATCCGGCCAGCGTGGCGGCTCGTGGCGGGCGTGCTCGTTGCTGTAGCCGTCCTGGTCGACCGAGGCGAGCATCTGCTCGGCGGAGATGGACGGAACGTTGACCGGGATGTCCTCGGCGGCCTCGTCCTGCAGCGGCGAGGTGCGCCCCTTCATGCGCTGCGCCAGGTGGAAGCCCAGTCGGCCCAGCCCGTAGTTGATCAGGATGAAGATGATGGCCGCCACGGTGAGCGACTGCAGCGTGTTCAGCGGCGTGCCCAGCAGCTTGGCCTGCCGCAGCAGCTCGGAGTACGAGATGATGTAGCCCAGCGCCGAATCCTTCAGAGCGACGACCAGCTGCGCGATCAGCGCCGGCAGCATCGCGAGCAGCGCCTGCGGCACGAGCACGTGCAGCAGCGCCTGCCGGTGCAGCATGCCCAGGGCCGCGGACGCCTCATGCTGTCCGGCGGGCAGGTTCTGGACGCCCGAGCGCACCAGGTCGGCGCACACCGAGCCGTTGTAGAGGATCAGCGCGATGACCACGGCCAGGAAGCTGGGATCGGGCGGGTGCACCAGGCCCAGCTGTGTGTACAGCGGTGGCAGCGCCGTCCACAGGAAGATCATCATCAGCAGCACCGGCACGGCGCGGAAGAACTCGACCACCACCGACGAGACCCACCGGATGACCCGGTGGTTGCTGAGCCGTCCGACCCCGAACAGCAGGCCGAAGATGAACGCGCCGATGATGGCGACGATGGCCGCCTTGATCGTGTTGAGCAGGCCGGGCAGCAGGTAGTAGATCCAGGAGCCGCGCTGGATGGCCAGGAACCACTTGTCGCTGGCCAGCTGCCCCTGCAGCCACAGCTGGTACCCCACGCCGGCGACCAGCGCCAGCAGCACGAGGACGCCGACGACGTTCCAGATGGCGATCATGCGACGGGCCTTGGGGCCCGGCGCGTCGAACAGAACCGAATGTTCCGGTGCGCGGTGCTTCATCGCTTCACCGCCAGCCTGCGCGACAGCGCGGTCATGAGCAGACCCACCGGGATCACGATGATCACGAAACCGATCGCGAACGTGAAGAAGATCAGGTAGTTGTAGCTGGAGTGGAACTCGATCATCGAGGCCATGAGGCCGGACGACTCGGTCGCGACGGCCGCCGCGGAGGCCACCGTCGAGTTCTTGATCAGCGCGATCAGCGTGTTGCCCAGCGGCGAGATGGCGCCGCGGAAGGCCTGCGGCAGCACGATCAGCCGGGCCGACTGCATGAACGTCAACCCGATCGCCCGGGCGGCCTCTGCCTGCCCGAGCGGCACCGTGTTGACGCCCGAGCGGAGCCCCTCGGCGACGAAGCTGGAGTGGTACAGGCCCAGGCCGATCACCGCCAGCCAGTAGAAGTTGGTGTTCAGGTCGTTGGAGACCTGGACGCCGAGCGATGTCCACACGACCAGGTACATCATCACCATGACGATGGTCAGCGGCACGTCACGCAGCACGTTGACATAGAGGGTGGCTGCCCCGCGCAGCGACGAGATCGGGCTGATCCGCATCGCTACGGCGAGCGTCCCCAGCACCAGGGCCAGCAGGCCCGACCAGAAGGTCAACGTGATGTTGACCCAGAACGCGTGCAGCACGGGGTACTGGGCTAATACGTCCAAGAACCCGCTCAGGTAGCTCATGCGTCCTCCCTCCTATCGATTCACGGCGCGAAGAACCCGCCGGGCCACGACGGTGCGAGCGTCCAGGCCCGGCGGTCCTCCGGTATGGCTATGAGTTGCCGGCAGCAGCGGCAGCCAGCCCGGCCAGGATGATGTCGTCGGTCGTCACCGCGTCGACCCGTCCGGCCAGCAGCGACGTGACGCACTCGGAGTATGTCTGCACCTGGACGAGCTGCACCTGCGAGGCGTAGTTCTTCTGGATGTACTGCGCCGACGTCGAGCCGCTCACCGAGCACAGCTTCTTGCCGTCCAGCGAATTGGGGCCGGTGATGGCCGTCTCGTTGGACCGCACCAGCAGATCCTGGCCGGCGACGAAGTACGGGCCGGCGAACGCGACCTTCTTCTGCCGGTCGGCCGTGATGGAGTACGTCGCCAAGATCATGTCGACCTGGTGGTTCTGCAGCAGCGTCTCGCGCTGGCTCGACACGGCCTCCTTCCAGACGATCTGGTCGGGGCTGAAGCCCAGCTTGCCGGCGATGTAGGTGGCGACGTCCACATCGAAGCCCGTGTACGTGTCGCCGTCCTTGTAACCCAGGTGCGGCTGGTCGAACTTGATGCCGATCGTCAGCTTGCCGGGCGTCACCAGCGCCGCGTTGCCGGCGGCCGCGCACGGCGTGAAGTCCGACGGCGGGTTCTTGCTCGGGTTGGGCGTGAAGCTGACGCCCTGGAGCTCGGCGTCAAGCTTGGCCTTCCAGGTTCCGTCCGAAATCATGTCCTTGATGGCCTGGGTGACCTGCGCGCAGTAGGGGGAATCCAGCGGCAGGCCGACACCGTACGGCTCGGTCGTGAACGGTTGGCCGACGACGCGCAGCGAGGCTGCGCTGTTGGACGTGCCGGGCGTCCCGGGGCCGCCGGCGCATCCGGCGAGCAGCAGGCCTGTTGTCAGCACGGCGGCTGCCAGGCCGAGAAGTTTCTTGTTCATGGTGGATGCCTCTCTCGTGGTGGTACAGGGGATGGGGGATGGATCAGTGCTGCAGGATCTTCGCCAGGAAATCCTTGGCGCGCTCGGTCTGTGGGTTGTTGAAGAACTGCTCGGGGCTGCCCTCTTCGAGCAGGCAGCCGTCCGACATGAAGATGACACGGTCGGCGACCCGGCGCGCGAACCCCATCTCGTGCGTGACGACGATCATCGTCATGCCCGACTGGGCCAGATCGACCATGACATCGAGCACCTCGTTGATCATCTCGGGATCCAGGGCGCTGGTGGGCTCGTCGAACAGCATCAGCTTGGGGTGCATGGCCAGCGCGCGGGCGATCGCGGCCCGTTGCTGCTGCCCGCCCGACAGCTGGGCCGGCAGCTTGCCCGCCTGGTTCTTGATGCCGACGCGGTCGAGCAGCGACAGCGCCTCGGCCTCGGCCTGCGCCTTGGGCTCCTTGCGGACGACCGTCGGCCCGAGCGTCACATTGTCCAGGATCGTCTTGTGCGCGAACAGGTTGAACGACTGGAAGACCATGCCGACCTCGGCGCGCAGCATCGCCAGCTGCTTGCCCTCGGCCGGGACGGGCTGTCCGTCCACCCAGATCTCGCCCGAATCGATCGGCTCCAGGCGGTTGATCGTGCGGCACAGCGTCGACTTGCCCGATCCGGACGGTCCGATCACGACCAGCACCTCGCCGCGGCGCAGCGTGAGGTTGACGTCGTTCAGCACGTGGACGGGCCCGAAGTGCTTGTCCACGTGCCGCATCTGGACGATAAAGTCATCGTCGTCCGGGCGCGCAACCCCCGTATCAGGTTCTTCCGTCATGCTTCCCCCTCCCCGGAATGCGCACCAGAATGGCACATCCATGTTGCGGACGTGTTTCAGACCCGGTCTGCGCCGGTGCCACGCGGATCCCTTTCAGCGAATCCTGACACAGATCGGGGCCGCGCTGTGCACATCCCACGATGTGGATGCCGGGCGAGCGTCCCCCGGCGCCGGCCCGTCGCCTGCGCGTCCACAATGGAGGCATGAGAATCGATCTGCACACCCACTCGCGCATCTCGGACGGCACGGACGATCCCCGCGAACTGGTCCGGCGGGCCGGCGCGGCCGGGCTGGATGCGGTGGCGCTGACCGACCACGACACGATGGCAGGCGCGCCGTCCGCGGTCGAGGCCGGGCAGATCTGTGGCGTGCGCGTGCTGCCGGGCATGGAGCTGACGTGCCAGCTCGGCGGCGCCACCGTGCACCTGCTGGCGCTGGGATGTCGGACGGGCACGCCGCTGGACGACCGGACGGCCGCGCTGCGGCGGGCCCGGGATGCTCGGATCGACCGCATGCTGGTTCAGCTGGCGGGCTGGGGCATCGCGCTGACTCGGACGCAGGTGGAGGCCGCCGCCGGCGCGGCGGTGACGCTGGGACGGCCGCACGTGGCCGATGCCATGGTGGCCGCGGGCTACGTGCCCGACCGGACGGCGGCATTCGACCAGTGGCTG
>WRGV01000127.1 GCA_009787035.1 Propionibacteriaceae bacterium
CGACCTGACGCCCGCGGTGGCCGCGATCGGCCACTGCTTCGACGGAGCACTGCTGCGGCAGACNTTCCAGACCCGCCTGCGCGATCACCTCGCCNACCCCGNCGCGCCCGAAGACGGACGCACGCCCCGGGCCCACCCCTGTTTCGTTCCCCCNCNNGGCGATGCGCTGGACGGGGCCGCCGGGCTGTTCGACGTGAGCCCGAACAGTCCGCTGCGCGACCAGGTCCGCTGGGCCGCCGCCTGACGCGCGCCATTCACGCTAGGCTGTCACGGGGGTAAGCATGGACGCGCTGAACTGGTTGGTGCTGATGGTCGGCGCCGGTGTGCTGCTGGTGGCGCTGCTGTTGCGCGCGTCGAGGCGCCCGCCGGTCGATGACTCATCGGCGCAGCGCGCCCACCGCGAGGCCGGGCTGATCCAGCCCCTGCCGGCCAACGCTCCCCCGCCCTCCGCCTCGCCCGCGATGTACGGGCTGCTCGACGAGCACGACGTCGGTGCTCGCGAGCTCGCGATCACGCTGCTCGACCTGGCCGGGCGCGGATTCCTGCGCATCCAGCCGCTGTCCGAATCGGACGCCCGCAGCGTCTACGACTGGACGCTGCACCGCACCGAGCAGCCCGCCTCGGGCCTGCTGCGATACGAAACCACCTTGCTGGAAGGCCTTTTCGCCACGCCGAACGCCACGACCGCCCGCACGCTCGCAAGCCTGTCGGGGGCCGATCGCGGCATGCTCGACAAGACGTTGGACGAGGTGCGCGCTTCGAGCAAGGACGTCGGCTGGCTCACGGGCCCGCGCCACAGCGGCGCCTGGGGCGCGATCGGCGGCATCGTCTTGCTGCTCGGCCTGATCGCCATCGCCGGAACGCTGTTCGGCGTCATGACGCTGACGGTGTCGTGGCAGAGCCTGGCGGGCGGGGCATGTCTCGTGATCGCCGGCGTGCTGCTTGCCGGACGCACGCGCCAACGCCCGGCTTGGACGCCTGCCGGCGAGGCCGCCCAGCGCCAGATCGGCCGCTACCGCGCCTGGCTGTCCGGCCTACAGGCCCACAAGATCCAGTTGCAGGACGCGAGCAGCACCCTCAACCAGCACCTGGCAAGCGCCTTCGCCCTGGGCACCGAGAAGCATCTGGGCATCGTCCTCGACCAGCTGACCCGCCGAGCCAACTCCTGGTCGCAGCAGGTCACGATCACCGCGGCGTGGCTCACCGACGACCATCCCGCATGGGCGGACGGACCGCTCGCCGGGCAGATTGTCGCGCTGGCCGAACGGTTCATCACCGACACCGTCCGCGTGGCCGAACGGGCCGGGGTAGGGCTCGTTCATTCCTGAGAACGCGCTGAATAGCCGCTAAAAACGCGGGGTTCGCCTGGCAGCCCGGTCGTGAACTGACGCGTCGATGCCGGTACTATCGAATCGACGTTCGTTGTAGCGCAGACAGACGGAGCACACCGTGAGCACATGGCGCAAGTGGGTCAGTCCCATCGTGCTGATCATCGTGCTCGCCGCGCTCGCGCTCGCCGGCTGGTGGGGCTACAAGGCGCTCACCAATCCGCTGGCCACCCCGAAGGAACCAGCCTGCGTCACCCAGACGGTCGGCGAGGCGCTCACCACCAAGCAGGTGACCGTCAACGTGTACAACGGCGGCGCGACGACGGGCCTGGCCAAGAGCGTCAGCACGAAGCTGGCCACCACGGGCTTCAAGATCGGCGCGGTCGCCAATGCCAAGAATGGCCAGAAGGTGACCAAGACCACGATCGTCGGCGCGACCTCGACCGATCCCGAGGTCAAGCTGGTCGCGGGCTTCTTCCCGGGTGCGGTCGTCCAGGGGGACGGACGCAAGGACCACAGCGTGGANGTCGTGCTCCCCACCGGTGCCAGCACCATCAGCAGCACCGCACCCACGCAGATCGGGGCGCCGGGTGGCGTCGTCTGCCTGCCGACGCCGACGCCGGTGCAGACGCCGAAGCAGATCTCCAAGTCGCCCGCCGCGTCCGCAACAACGTCGAAGCCGGCNTAGGCGCCGCTGCGCCGCCGGATCCAGTGCGAGAGCCGCCCGCCGCGTCCGACCGCAAGAAAGCGCTCCTCAACCTGGCGGCGCACCTCCTGGGGCGTCACGACCATGAGGTGGTCGTCGGCGCGCAGGATGGTGTCGCCGTTGGCGGCGAACGACTCGTCGCCGCGCAGGACGAGCGCGACCACGACGTTGCGCGGCAGCCGCAGCTCGCGGATGCTCACCCCGGCCAGATGCGATCCGGGCGGGATGGTGATGCGCAGGACGTCCGCATGGCGGCTGTCGAGCGGGGCGACCTCGACGTCCACATCGATGGCAGCCTGCGGATCGACCAGGCCGAGCAGCCGCGCCGCCCAGCCGAGCGTGGGCGCCTGGACGGCGGTGAAGATGATCACGAACACGAGCACGATGTTGAACAGCAGCGACGCGTTGCTGATGCCCGCGGCCAGCGGCACGGTGGCCAAGATGATGGGGACGGCGCCGCGCAGGCCCGCCCATGACAGGAACGCCTGCTGACGCCAGGGCACCTTGAACCAGGACGCCGACGCGATGACCGACAGCGGGCGGGCGACGAACGTCAGGAACAGTCCGGCCAACAGCCCGGCCAGCACGATCGACCACGTGAGTTCTGCTGGTTTCGCGAGCAATCCGAGCATGACGAACAGCCCGATCTGCGCCACCCAGCCGACCCCCTCGGCAAACGACGAGATGGCATGGCGGTGCGGCAGATGCCCGTTGCCGAGGACGACGGCGCACACGTACACGGCCGCAAAACCCGACAGGTGCAAAGAGACGCCGGCGCCATAGCAGGCCACCGCCCACGCGAGCGTCGCGATCGGGTACAGGCCGCTCACGGGCAGTGCGATGCGCCGCAGCAGCCACACGCCGACCAGGCCGACGACCGCGCCGAACGCCATGCCGCCGAGCAGCTCGCCGACGATGGTGCCGAACAGGCCGGCCACGCCGTGCGCAGGCAATACGCCCAGAGCGAAATTCGTTCCAGCGGCGACCAGCAGCACGGTGGGGGCGTCGTTGAGACCCGACTCCCCCTCCAGCGCCGACCGCACGCGCGACGGCAGCGGCAGCCCGCGCAGCACCGAGAACACGGCCGCGGAATCGGTGGGAGCCGTCACCGCGCCCAACAGCACGGCGACCGCGCGCGGCAGGTGCAGGACGTAGTAGCCGAACAGGCTCATGAGGACGATCGACACCCCGATGCCCACCGTGGCTAACAGCCCGGCGATGCCGAGGTACGGCTTCATCTGCGACCACTTGGTCGTCAGTCCGCCCTCGGCCAGGATCAGGACGAGCGCCAGGAAACCCAGGTCATGCGCCCGCGCCGCGTTCGTGAAATGGACGCCCAATCCGCTCGACCCCATCGCCATGCCGACCAACAGGAAGATCAGCAAGGCGGGCATGCCCACGCTCGCGCCGAGCCGCGCGGCCAACACCGCCACCAGCACGACGACCGCACTGATGAGAGCGAGCAGGTCGAGGGACATGCTCCATTGTGACAGATTTGCCCCCACCAACGCACACCCAGTATCGCACTGAACGCCACATTGCAGCTCTTTCGAGGCCGAAACCCCCGCGAAGCAGCCGCAGACGATTGTCGAACTATATCCTCGATGATATTCTGGACGCATCGTGATGCTGGGCAACTGGCTCGGCCACGCGCGACGACCACCCACGAACGACCACCTACGAACGACTACCCTCCAGGAGCGTCCGATGATCGCCTACGCTGCCGCCGCCGTCTTCCTGATCAGCTATGCGCTGATTGCGACTGAAAAGGTCCACAAGATCGCCGCCGCGCTGGGGGGTGTTGCCGGCATGGTGCTGTTGGGCCAGGTGGATGCCCACTCGGCCTTCTTCAACGAGCACACCGGCATCGACTGGAACGTCCTGTTCCTGCTGTTCGGCATGATGATCGTGGTCAGCGTGCTGCGGCACACGGGGCTGTTCGACTTCCTGGCGCTGTGGATCATGCGCCGCGCGGGCGACCACCCGGCCCGGCTGATGTACCTGCTCATGGCCGTCACGGCCGTGGCCTCGCCGATCCTCGACAACGTGACGACGATGCTGCTGGTCACCCCCGTGGCGCTGGACGTGTGCGACCGGTTGCGCATCTCGGCCCTGCCGCACCTGGTCGCGCTGATCTGCACCGCCAACGTCGGCGGCCTCACCACGATGATCGCCGATCCGCCCAACATCATCATCGCCAGCCGCGCCGGGCTCGACTTCGACGACTTCCTGATCCACTCGCTGCCGCTGTCGCTGATCCTGCTGGTCATCCTGGCCGGGCTGCTGCGGCTGATGTTCCGCAAGCAGCTGAACGTGCGCGTGGCCGACGAGCACGTGCTCGTGGACATCCTGCCCCGCACCGCCATCACCGACACCGCGATGCTGGTGCGCTGCCTGGTCGTGCTGGGCCTGACGATCGCGGCGTTCGCGCTGCACCCGATCCTGTCGCTCGAACCGTCCATCATCGCGCTGATGGGCGCCGGCGCGATCGTCGTCGTCAGCAAGACCAAGCCCGAGCAGTTCCTCGTGGACGTCGAATGGGCGACGCTGGCCTTCTTCGCGGCACTGTTCATGCTTGTGGGAGGCCTGGTGCACGCGGGCGTCCTCGACAACGTCGGACGCCTTGCCGCCAACGCCATGGGCGGGGACGAGATGGTCGGCGCCGCCTGGCTGCTGGGCGGCTCGGCGATCTTCGGCGCGCTGGTCGACAACATCCCGTACACGACCGCCCTGACGCCGGTGGTCGAGCAGATGGTGGCCGCGACGCCCCACTCCGGGGCCCACTCGCCGCTGTGGTGGGCGTTCGTGTTCGGCGCCGACCTGTCGGGCAACACGACCGCCGTCGCGGCCGGGGCCAACGTCGTCGTCCTCGGCGTGGCCGCCCGCCGCGGCACCCCGATCAGCTTCTGGCAGTTCACACGGTACGGCCTGATCGTCACCGCCGTCTCGATCGTGGTGGCTTGGGGCTACGTCTGGCTGCGGTATTTCGCCTGAATCGTCCCAACCCGGGAAGACACCGGCGGGAGGCATATGCGACGATGGATGGACGGGGACCGCGGGGCTGTTGGTTCCGTGCTAGCGTCCGTGGGGACAGGCGCGAACGCGGACAGCCCGGGATGGCGCGAATCACGCCGCAGGAAGGACGGATATGCCTCGATCCCAGCCGCACCCGATTGGGCGTGGCGGTACGGAGGTCGATTGGACGGACGCGCAACGACTCCTGGTCAAGCGCGCCCACGATGTCGCGGTTCGCGCGCACCAAGAGCAGACCGACAAGGCCGGACACGCGTACATCGGACACCCCTCCCGTGTGGCCGCCTACCTGGCCACCAGCCACGGGCCACAACCAGCCGCCCAGCCCGAGGTCGTCGCAGCCGGCTGGCTGCACGACGTCGTCGAAGACACCCCCACCACGTTGGACGATCTACTGCGCATGGGCATTCCGCCCGATGTCGTCGCGATCGTGGACGCCCTGACCAAGCGCCCCGGCGAGACGCCCGCGGAGTACGCGCTGCGCATCGCCGCATCGCCCTCGGCGGTGCAGGTCAAGCGCGCCGATCTGCGCGATAACGCGGACGGACGCCGCATGGCCCAGCTCGACCCCATGACCCGCAACCGTCTCACGTTGCAGTACCGCCAGTTCGCGCGGTTGCTTGATCAGGCCGTTTCCAGCCGATAATCGACACTCATCGTCGGCGGGGCGAGACGCCTCACGGGCAGACGGGCAGGCCGAGCCACAGCGGCAGGTCGAATGCGCCCGCGATCGTCCGGG
>WRGV01000128.1 GCA_009787035.1 Propionibacteriaceae bacterium
GGGCGGGTGCGGCGCCCGCGGGCGCCGGGGTGGACGGATTCGGTGTCGACATGGCAGGCCTCCTATTCCACCCGCGTGCGGGGATCGATGAAGCCCAGCAGCAGATCGACGATCAGGTTGGCCGCGAGCACGGCGATCGAGATCACGAGGAAGCAGCCCTGGGCCAGCGGATAGTCGTTGTTGAGCACCGAGTTCATCAGCTGGTAGCCGATGCCCGGGTAGCTGAACACGAGCTCGGTCATCAGCGAGCCGGCGACCACGAAGCCGAGCGTGATCGCGAAGCCCGACAGCGACGGCACGATGGCGTTGCGCGCGGCGTAGCGCATCCGGATGCGTCCCGGCGTGAGTCCCTTGGCCTGTGCGGTCAAGATGAAGTCCTCGGACAGCGTCGAGACCATCATGTTGCGCATGCCCATCATCCAGCCGGCGATCGACGACATGACGATGGTCAGTGCCGGCAAGATGGCGTGCTGTAACGCCGATAAGAGGAAGCGCTCGTTGAACCCGATGACGATGGATGGGGTGGCGAAGTAGTCGTAGCCGCCGGCGAACGGCAGGAACTGGTGCTGACGGCTGAGGAACAGCAGCAGAATGAGGGCCAGCCAGAAGTAGGGCACGGCCTGGAAGATCGTGGCGAACGGGATCACGTTGTCGACGAACGATCCGCGCTTCCAGCCCGCGAACATGCCCAGCGTGATGCCGAGCAGGAACGCGATGATGGCCGACAGGCCCATCAGGCCGAGCGTCCACGGCAGCGACTGGCGGATGATGGCCGCGACGGTCTGGGGGTAGCTGCTGATCGAGACGCCCAGGTTTCCGTGCAGCAGGTTGACGATGTATGCCCAGTACTGGTGGGCCATGCTGCCCTGGTTGATGCCACCCAGCTCGATCTCCAGGTTGCGCCGGGTGTCGGCCGAGATCGGGATGCCGCCTGCGCTCATCTTCGAGATCAGGACGTCCACCGGGTTGCCCGGCATCATGCGGGGGATGAAGAAGTTCAGCGTGACGGCCGCCCACAGGGCCACCACATAGAAGACGATTTTCCGGAGCAGGAAACGCATGGCTCCTCACCTCTTTGTCGGGACGGCCGGCCGCGCGAAGGGGGATGTGCGCGGCCAGAGCCGGGTGGGGCCGCCGGACNTGAGTCAGGCGGCCCCACCGCGATGGTTGGTTCTGGCCAGCGGGATGGTTCTCGGCTAGCCAGCGCTATGGGTTAGGCGGGACGGATCGTCCGCAGGATGATGCCGAAGCCCCAGTTGCCGCCCCACGGCAGCGGGAAGGCGTAGGCGTTGTCGGACGTCGGCCAGCCGGTGGCGTGCGTCGTGTTGAACTCGGCCAGGGCCTGGTTGACATAGATCGGGATGATCGGCATGTCCTGCATCAGGGCCTGCTGGATGATGGTGTACTGCGCCATCTCCTTGGTCGGGTCGTTGGTCTGCGACAGCGCCTTGATGGCGGCGTCGACGGCCGGGTTGCTGTAGCGCGTGCAGGCCTGGCTGGTGGACGACTGCCCGACCGGCTTGGTCTGTGCCGAGTTCAGGTACGAGTTGTACGTGAAGTACGGGTTCGACGAGACGCCCATGTTGACGGAGTCGAGGCTCAGCTCGAAGTTGCCGGAGACCTCGCCCTGCGTCCAGGCGTTCTGGGCGACCTCGCTGTTGGTCAGCTTGATGCCCGCGGCCTTGAACTGCGTGACGAGCAGGTCAGCCATCGTGTTGTAGTCGGTCCAGCCGGAGACGTTGATCAGCGTGAGGTCGAGCTCCTGGCCGTCCTTGGTGTAGTAGCCGTTCGAGCCCATCGTCCAGCCGTCGGCCTCCAGGGTCGACTTCGCCTTGGCGACGTCCGCGGACTGCGGCACCTCCTGCAGCGACGGATCCGAGATCGCGTTGGTGTTGACCCAGTTGAGCAGCAGCGTCGGCGATGCGGGCTTCGAGAAGCCAGCGACGGCCTGCGTGGACAGCTGGGTGCGGTCCATCGCGTAGTACATGGCCAGGCGCACGGCCGGGTCGGTCTGCGGGCCCTTGCAGCCCAGCGCCGCGTTCGAGCAGGCGAACAGGCTCGTGGTGGCCTGCGGCGTGTTCGAGTACGCGATCTTGCCGTTCGACGAATCGACGATCTGCTTCAGCGTCGGCAGGTACGAGCCCATGAGGTCGACCTGGCCCTGCTGCAGCGCGGTGGTCGCCGCGTCGGCGTTGGACAGCGAGATGTACTTCACGTACTGCACGGCCGGCGCGTCAGCTCCGGTGCCCCAGTAGTTCGGGTTCTTCTGCAGCGTGATGACCTGCGGCGTGTAGCCGTTGGGGGCCAGCATGTACGGGCCGGTGCCGACCGGGTTGGAGTTCAGGCCGGACGTCGGATCGGTGACGTCCTTCCAGGCGGCCTGCGGCACGATGGCCTGGGCGCCGAGCACCTGGGCCTCCTGCGTGAACGAGGTCTGCGTGAAGTCGAACTCGATCTGGGTGTCGCTGTCCTTCTTGACCGTGTAGGTCTTGTTGCCGCCGTTGAGCTGCGGGCTGGAGCCGTACAGGTTCTCGGAGAAGACGACGTCATCGGCCGTCATCGGCGTGCCGTCGGAGAACTTGACGCCCTGGCGAATCTGGACGGTCAGCACGGTGCCATCGGCGTTCCAGCTGAACGAGGTGCCGAGCATCGGCGTCGGGCTCGTCTGCGCGGCGGCCTTGTTGTAGTAGAACAGGGGCTCATAGATGACGCCCTGGGTCGGCTGCAGGAAGGCACCGGTGTTGTTGAACGGGTTGAAGTTGGCGGCGGTGAAGTTGCCGACCTGCCCGGTGAAGATGGTCACCGTGCTGTTGGCGTTGCTGGCGGCCGATGAGGCCGTCGTGTTGCTGTTGCTGCTGGTCGAGCCGCAGCCGGTCAGCCCCATAGCGGCGGCGAGGGTGAGCCCCATCGCTGCCAGTGCCATTCTCTTGAAATGTGAGGAGGGCATCCTTGATTCTCCTTCCTGGAGCCTCGATATCCTTAACAGGATTGCCACATGAATCGGATAGAGTTTTCGCACGTGGGGCTACGGGTGGGCCATCTTTCTTTGGTGGCCAGTTCGCCGGAGCACGTGACTTCGATAACCAATCTAAGTTACCCGGTGGGCCCTGTCAACGACTTGTCGTGTGTTGGTGCCAGAAGTTGTCATTCGCGCCGGATCCGTGGCAGCCGGGCGCCACGTCGCCGGGTGCGTCGGCTCGCTCGGCGCGCCCGGTAGCATGGGGCGGCATCGGTACGATGACAGGGACGAACGAGCATAAGGGGACGGCGTGAGCGGCTGGACGACGGTGACCAACTTCCGTGAGCTGGGTGGCCTGGCGACCGCGTCGGGACGGCGCGTGCGGCCTGGCACCCTGTTCCGCAGCGGTGCGCTGCACAAGCTTTCACGGCCCGAACAGCAGCGTCTGAGCGCCCTCGGTGTCACGGAGGTGTTCGATCTGCGCAGCCGGGACGAGGCGGCGCAGCAGCCCGACCGGGTGCCCGACGGTGTGGCCTACCGCAGGGTCGGCGCGCTGCAGATGCTCGACGATCCGTCCGACGATCCCATCAACCTGCTCGACTGGGACGCGTTCTTGCGCAAGACGGCGGACGAGGCGGGCCTGGTGGCGCTGGAGACGTTCCAGTACGGCGTGTATCCCGAGATGGCGCGGCGTCCCGATGCGTTCCGCGCGCTCGTCCACGTGCTGCTCGAACAGCCCGGGCAGCCGGTCCTCTTCCACTGCACCGCGGGCAAGGATCGCACCGGGCTGGCGGCCGCGATCATCTCGCGGATTCTGGGCGTCCCGTGGCAGGCCGTGCTGGCCGACTACCTGGCCTCGGCGCAGATCCTGGAGCCGATCATCCGCAGCGAGATGGACGCGATGCGCGCGCGGACGAGCGATGAGCGGGTGCTCGCGCTGGTGCAGTACATGCAGAGCGTCACGCAGGCGCAGCTTGAGGCGGCCTTCGCCCAGATGGAGACGACGTTCGGCAGCTGGGACGGCTTCGTCCGCGATGGCCTCGACCTGAGCGCGGACGACGTCGCGGCGCTGCAGGAAGCGCTGTTGACCGACTGAGGCTGTCCCTATTGAATGCCGTGGCGGCGCAGGATGGCGTCGATCTCGTCGTCGGGGGCATTGCCGACGGGCGCGCTGGCGGGTGTCGGCGCCGCCGTGGTTGCGGACGGCGTGGCCGGTGCGGCCCCACCCTTGGCGGGCTGTGCACTCTTGGGCGGAAGGCCCGCGCGGGCGGCGCGCTTGTCCACCAGCTGCGCGTGGCGCCGCTTGGCCTCCTCGCCCAGGATCGGGCTCATGCACGTGCCGACCACGAACCCCACGATGCCCAGGCACAGCACGACCAGGCCGATCTCGATGCGCAGCGACATCGGGGTGCTGCGCGCCCAGTCGATGACGCCTTCGACGCCCTCGACGGCCAGCTCCATCCAGCCGATGACCATGAGTCCCACGATGCCCAGCGCGGCGCCGAGGCCGCGCAGGAACACGCGGCCGCTGCGCTTGCCCATCCATCCGGCCAGGAAGTAGGCGACACTGATGACGACGAGGACTGCGGTGGCGATCATGGCGATCGTGAACGTGCTCAGATGCATGGGCGACAGCCTAGTTGGGATCAGCTCCGGCCTGGGCTAGACTTGCCGAGTCGATCCGCACGTCTGTGTGGGTCTTCCGCGAAGTGAGGGCAGGCCCTCCACCCGTGTCGGTTTCGGTCGGCCGGGTCATAAGCCGGGGTGCAGTGGCACCCTGGATCGGGCCTTCGCGCATGCGCGGAGGCCCTCGTTGCGTTCGGACGGCGCCACGACGAACCCAGGAGGGGACAATCAGTACAGAAGCGCGCATCAACGAGCGGATCCGGGTGCCCGAGGTCCGGTTGGTTGGGCCGGGCGGTGAACAGGTCGGCATCGTGCCGATCGCGCAGGCGTTGTCCATGGCCCGCGAACGCGATCTCGACCTGGTCGAGGTTGCGGCCGAGGCACGTCCGCCGGTATGCAAGCTCATGGACTACGGCAAGTTCAAGTACGAGGCCGCGCAGAAGGCCCGNGAGTCCCGCCGCAACCAGAGCAACACGGTGATCAAGGAGATGAAGCTGCGGCCGAAGATCGACGATCACGACTACGACACCAAGAAGGGGCACGTCGTCCGCTTCCTGCGGGCCGGGGACAAGGTGAAGATCACCATCATGTTCCGTGGCCGCGAGCAGTCGCGCCCCGAGCTGGGCGTGACGCTGCTCAAGAAGCTGTCGGACGATGTCGCGGCCGACGGGTTCGTCGAGCAGGTGCCCCGGCAGGAGGGCCGCAACATGCACATGGTGCTGGCCCCGACGCGCAAGAAGAGCGAGGCCCGGGCCGACCAGGAGGCCGCCAAGCAGGCGAAGGCCGCCCAGCGCGCCGCGGATGCGCAGGCCGAGCACGAGCTGGAGGTCGAGCTACGCGAGGCCGCCAAGGCCCAGCCCGCGAAGAAGAAGCGCGGGCCGGCCGACAACATGGATCCGGACGTGATGATCTAGCACGTTGCGGGTCCACGGCGCCATGGCGCCACCCACAAACCTGCCAGCCGAGGGGCTGGCGCTGCACACGCGGCCGGCGCGTGCGGACCGGATGCCCAGTTCGCCTGGGTGACAACAAGGAAAGCGAGACGAGATGCCGAAGATGAAGACGCATTCCGGCGCCAAGAAGCGGTTCAAGGTGACCGGGACGGGCAAGCTGGTCCACAAGGGCGCCGGCAAGGGCCACCACATGGAGGTCAAGACGTC
>WRGV01000129.1 GCA_009787035.1 Propionibacteriaceae bacterium
GGCCGCCGCTGGTGCTGGCCGGGAAGAACTTGACCGTGGTCAGCCCCAGTTCGAGGGCCAGCTGGATCTCCGTGGCCGTCACCGCGCCCGGCAGCGCCAGGACGCCGCGCTGCTGCGCGCGCTCGACGACGGCCCGGCTGATGCCCGGCGAGACGATGAACTGCGCGCCGGCGTCCACCGCCGCGTCCACCTGCTCGGGCGTCAGCACCGTCCCGGCGCCCACGAGAATGTCCCCGCGCGCCGCGACGGCCTTGATCGCGGCGGCCCCGGCGGCCGTCCGGAAGGTGATCTCGGCGACGGGCAATCCGCCCGCCACCAGCGCATCCGCCAGCAGTTCGGCCTGCGGCACGTCGTCCACGACGACGACCGGCACGACGCCGAGTTCACCGATGCGCCCAAGAATGCCGTCCATGTCCATCCCTACGAAAATCCCATTTTCACAAGCAGAAACTCTGTTTCCGACTATAGTATCAGCCAAGCATCGGGAAGGGTGGGCGCATGAGGACGCACGCCGGGACGATCCTCGCACTGGAGGCCAGTTCGACGTCCGCCAAGGCCGCGTTGTACGACAGCGCGACGGGTGAGCTGTCCGTCCTCACCGAGCCTTTCCAGCTGAATACGCCCGATCCATCGTGCCGCGGCGCGGACGAGGTCGTCGCGCAGGTGCTCGCGCTCGGCCGCCGACGGCTGGACGGACGCGCGGTCGATCTGGTCACACTCGGCAGCACCTGGCACGGCCTGACGCTGCAAACCCCCGACGGCACCAGCCTGACACCCGTCTTCGGGTGGTCGTATCCCGGCGCGCTCGACATCGAGCGGCAGCTGCGCACCGACACGGAATTCGTCCGCTGGTACTACGCGCGCACGGGATGTCCCGTTTCGGGCAGCTACCCGGCCCTCAAGCTGCTCATGCTGGCCGGCCAGGGCCTCGATCTGACGTCCGGGGTCGTGATGGACGAAGGCTCGGTGCTGTTCCACCGCCTCACCGGCCGCTGCGCGACGACGGCACCGCTCGCCTCGGGCACCGGGCTTTTCAGCCTGCGACAAGCCATGTGGGACCACGACGTCATGATCTCGCTCGGCCTGGGACGGCTGCGCCTGCCGCAGTTGATCGCTCCGCGCCACACGGCACCGCTGGTCAGCTCCGCCGCGCGCGCCCTCGGCCTGCCCACCGGCACGCCGGTGCTGGCACCCGGCCCGGACGGCGCGCTGAGCCAGCTGGGGGACGACGCCACCATGCCGGGCATCATGACGGCGTCCATGGGCACCAGCGGCGCGCTGCGCCTGGCCATGCAGGCGCCCGCGCTCACCAAACGCCGCACCACCTGGTGCTATCGCATGCCCTCCGGCTGGTTGGCCGGCGCCGCGACCAGCGGCTGCGGCAACGAGGTCGAGTGGGCCCGCCGGACGCTGCTGGACGGCGCCCCCTTCGAGACGATTGAGCCCCAACTGCGGCCCGGCCCCCGCGACGTCCCCACGTTTTTGCCGTTTCACTTCGGCGAACGCACCCCAGGATGGCACAGCCGCCGTCCGGCCGGCATCGTCGGGCTCACGTCGCGCCACGACCCGATCGACCTGTACCAGGGCGTGCTGCAGGGCGTGGTGTTCAACCTGCGGCAGGGCTTCGACGAGCTCGTCGCGCTGGTCGGACGGCCGTCGTGCGTCCGCCTGTCCGGGGGCGTCCTCGACTCGGCGTTTTGGACGCAGCTGGTCGCCGACACCCTCGGCATCAATCTGGAGGTGTCACCGCAGCAGCACGCATCGCTGGTCGGCGCCGTCCGCCTGGGCCTGTCGGCCGAGGGCATGGACGACGCCGCACCGGGCCTGTCGGAGGCCTCGGCCGGCGTCGTCCAACCCAACCCCGATCTCGCCGACTACTACCAGGAGCGGTATGCGGCCTATCGGGCGGCCTATGATCACACGGTGATCACGGATTGATCAGAACGCCGGAATCACCGCACCGTTGGGCCAGGTCTTCAGGATGAACTGCTTGACCTGGTCGGAATGCAGCAGCGCGTTGAGCTCGACGAGCGCGGGATTGTCCTTGTCAGCCTCGCGAACCACGAGCATGTTGGCGTACGGGTTGTTCGTGCCCGACTCCAGCGCCAGCGCATCCTTGGCCGGGTTGAGACCGGCCTCGATCGCGTAGTTGCCGTTGATCACGGCGAGATCGAGATCGGGCAGCGACCGGGTCAGCTGCTCGGCCGCGATCTCCTGGAACTTGAGGTTCTTCGGGTTGGTCGCGATGTCGAGCAGCGTGGCATCGTCGCTGCCCGTGTCCTTGAGCGTGATCAGGCCCTGCGCGGCGAGCAGCTTGAGCGCGCGTCCCTCGTTCGCCGGATCGTTGGGCACGCCCACCAGGCCGCCATTCGGCACGTCCGCCAGGCTCGTGACCTTCTTCGAGTAGACGCCCAGCGGCTCGATATGCACACCGGGGAACGCATAGAACTTGTAGCCAAACTGCTGTTCCTGCGATTCCAGGTACGGCAGGTGCTGGAAGTAGTTGCCGTTGAGCGTGCCGTCCTGCAGCGCCTTGTTGGGCAGGACGTAGTCGCTGTACTGCACGATCTTGATGTTGAGGCCGTGCGCGGCTGCCAGGTTGTCCTGCACGTACTGCAGGATCACGGCGTGCGGTGTCGGCGAGGCGCCGATCGTCAGCGTCGTGATGCCGCCCGAGGACGCGGTGGTGGTGGTCGCGTTGGTGTTGGCGCCGCAGGCGGTCAGTACCGTCGTGGCGGCGATCGCCGCGACGGCGATGGCGAGGAGCTTGTGGGTACGCATGGGTGGAACCTTTCCTGAGAGGATTTGTCGGGTGGGATTTGATCAATGGGTGTGGTCGAGAAGTCGCACGATCGCGTCGCCGATCACCTGGAACGACTCCACGATGATCACGGCCGCGATCACGACGAAGATCATGACGTCGAGCATGTAGCGCGAATAGCCGTAGTTGTACAGCAGCGCGCCCAGGCCCTCGCCGCCGATCGTGCCGGTGATCATCGAGTAGCCGGTCAAGGTGGTGACCGTCACGGTCGCCGCCGCCACGAGGGCGGGCAACGACTCGCGCACAAGCACGTCGAAGGCGACACGTGACTTGCTGGCCCCCACCATGAGCGCGGCTTCGACCTTTCCAGGTTTGACAGCGAACAGGGCGTTCTCCACGAGACGGGCATAGAAGGGAATGGCGCCGAGCGCCAGCGGCAGGATCTCGGCGTACCACCCCAGGGTGGTGCCGACGACCCAGCGCGTGACCGGCAACAGCAATACGAGCAGCGCGATGAACGGGATCGCGCGGCCCAGGCTGACGATCACCGACAGGATCGCGTGCGCGATGCGGTTCGGACGAAGGCCCGTGGGGCTGACCACGTACGCCAGCAGGCCGATCGGCAGACCCACGATGAACGCAATCAGCGCGGCAAAGATCACCTGGCCGAGCGTCTGGTAGATCGCGCTCCAGCCGTACATCTGAATGGCCGGGTTCAGCTGATAACCGAAGATCATCGCACGTCCTCCTGCTCATCGGCGGCGTCCCACGGGACGTCGGATTCTTCGGTCTCATCGACCACCTCGACGTAGACCCCGCCCTGGCGCAGGCGCGCGATCACCGCGTCGCGGCGATCGGCGATCACGGACACCTGGAAGCGCCCGATCCGCTCGCCATCGATCGTCTCGATCGTGCCGGCCTGGACGTGGACGTCGTCACCCTCGGCCAGCAGCAGCCGCATGACCGTGTCGATCGAGGCGCCGCGGGTCGACGAGGACAGCTCCAGCTGCGCACGCTCGACGCCGATCGGCGTCTCGGGCAACGGGATCAGCGATCGGGCCAGGCGGCTGCCGTGATCGGCGATCACGTCGGCGACGCGCCCCGACTGCACGATGCGGCCGTGGCTGAGCAGCGTGACCGAGTCGCAGACCTGACGCACGACCGACATCTCGTGCGTGATGATCAGCACGGTCAGGCCGAGCCGATCGCGCACCTGTCTGATCAGTTCGAGGATGTGCCGCGTGGTCTCCCAGTCGAGCGCCGAGCTGGGCTCGTCGCACAGCAGGACGGACGGCTCCCCGGCCAGGGCCCGGGCGATGCCGACGCGCTGGCGCTGCCCGCCGGACAGGTGCGCCGGGTACGCCTTGGCGCGGTCGCCCAGCCCGACCAGATCGAGCAGCTGGCGCGCGCGCTCGTCCGCCTCGCGGCGCGACTTCCCGGCCACGCGCAGCGGATAGGCCACGTTGGCCAGCGCCGTGCGGGCGTCCAGCAGGTTGACGTCCTGGAAAACCATGCCGATGCGCCGACGCTGCCTGCGCAGGTCGTCCGGACGCAGGCCCACCAGCTCCTGGTCGTCGATGACGATCGAACCCTCATCGGGCGGTTCCAGCGCCGTCAGGCAGCGGATGAGCGTGCTCTTGCCGGCGCCGGACGGGCCGACGATGCCGTGGATCACGCCGTCGGGAACCGTCAGCGTGATGCCGTCCAACGCGGTCACCTCGCCGTCCGAGGAGTGATAGACCTTGCGCAGATTGGTCAAAGTGATCATGAAATGCCTTCTGGGGCTGGAATTGTGCGATGAGGACGTGGTTCCGCGCGACTGGCTGCGATGACACCAGACCCATGCCGGATCAAGGAGTGGGCACATCCTCGACGGGTAAGCCCAGATCGCCGTTCAGCCGCGCAGTGACATTCGCGACAGCGACATTCGCATCGACATTCGACACGCCGGAGCCACCACGCGGCTCCCCCACAGGCGTGCAATGTCGGACATGGCCCTCATGCTAGCCCATCGCCGCAACCGTTCGCATCCTGAACCGCACGTGACCGCGATGTGAGACGGCGCCGTCGGACGGCCCCGGGCTGGCGCAGGCCGCGGGCCGTGCCGTATTGTGGTGGGGCATCGCTGTGCGTTGCGGGCGGTCGGTGCACCCGACTGCGGGCGTAGCTCAATGGTAGAGCGCCAGCTTCCCAAGCTGGACACGCGGGTTCGATTCCCGTCGCCCGCTCCCGTGCTGTTTCGCCCATCTACAAGGGTGAACACTCAGTTCTCCCCCTGGCTCCCGTGAGGGCCAAAGGCTCCAAGGAGCCCATTCAAACACCACCTCCGTGTATGGATCGTGTACGCAGGTTCGCAGCCATGGGTTCCACAACAGAGGATGATCGCACACGACGGGCCTTCGATCTCGTCCGACGACTTGTCTGACACTGTCAGACAATCTGTGTACGCTGGTGCTCATGACGACGATGACCAAGCGCGAGGTGGCCCGGCATCCTGCGGCTGTCTGGGCGAAGGCCGAGACCGGGGAGACTGTGTACGTCCTCGACCGAGGGCGGCCACGGTATCGGATCGAAGTCGTGAACGACATCGCAGATCCGGTGGAACAGCTGCGACGACAGGGCCTGATCAGTGAGGTGGCCCCCTACGACGGGCCCTTGCGCGCCATGGACGTTCCCCGGTCGGCTCGCTCACAGGCGCTGGCCGATTTCGAGGCAGGTCGAGATCGGTGAGCGACGTGCGCGCTGCGCGCTGGTATCTGGACACCTCGGTGCTGCTGCGGGCCCTGCTGGGCGATTCGCCGTCGGCGCTGGCCTGGCTCAATGATGCGTTCAGTGCAGGAGACGAGTTCTATGCGTCGTATCTGATGGAAACCGAGACGCTACGCACGCTACGCAATATGCATCTTCGCAATGGCAGCGAGGCCGACTGGACGCTGGCGCGGATGTGGCTC
>WRGV01000130.1 GCA_009787035.1 Propionibacteriaceae bacterium
CCGTGTCATCCTTGCCAGTGCGGAGGATCAACCCTACGGATGGTTTCTCGTGCGCCTTCTTCACGTCTGGGTCGAGGGCTTGGCGGCAGAAGTCCAGTTGGCCGAGACGTTCCGGCCTGAACTCGCCGGTCTTGAGGTCGATGGCAACCAGACAGTTCAGGCCTCGGTTCTGGCACAGAAGATCGCTGAAGCAGTCGGGAGCGCCGACCTGGAGGCGGTTACGGAACCATCATGCGACCACAGAACCGAATGCACGCCGACTGCAGGCGACGCACCCGACAGCTTCGCCCAGACATCGACCTCGACGCGCCCGGTGCCCCCAGACCTCGCCGGGGACAGGGTTGGAACGTCGAACATATGGTGGAGATGGCGGGAATTGAACCCGCGTCCTCAAGAGGCGACCCAGGTCTTCTCCGGGCGCAGCCGGCGCTGCGTTCCACTCGGCCCTCGCGCTCTTGCCGGCGAGTCGCGAACAGGCCCAGTCTGATGAGTTTCCCGCACGGCCCCTCAGACGAGGGCCGCTCGGTGAGCCTTCTGAACGAGGCCAGGTGCTGGACGGAAGGCACATCCAGGCTGACCCTTCGTTAGCTGTTAGGCAGCCAGAGCGAAGTCTGCGCGATTGACATCGGCATTTGTTGGTTCCCAGACGTCGTTTACGAGATAAGTCTGGATCCTCGGCCCGCTTCCCCTGGGACTACCATCCCAAGTCGAAACCAGTCATCCCCTTGTTGTGTTGTCCGACCAGGATACCGCCCAGCTTCGCGAAGCGGCAACGGGGATACCAGCCTGCTGCCCGACCGCAGACCTCACCAGCCGCCGGCACCGCCGCCCCCACCGCCACCACCGGCGAAGCCCCCGCCACCGGAGAATGCGGAACCGCCGCCCCCAGACGATGCCGACACCGCGCCGGCGCTCACCTGGCTCCAGGCGCTGGCCATCACGAAGCTGTGGAAGGCGACCATGTCGCCGGCGTACCAGGTGGGATTCATCGTCAGCCGCCCCTGGTCGACCAGCTGCTGGCAGACCTTCGTCCACCGCTCGGCCACACCGAATGCGATCGCCCAGGGCAGATACTGACTGAAGATGTCCTGCCCCTCTTCGAACTCCAGCTGATCTGCTTCGGCTGTCGCCAGATATCGACGGAAACCCACAATCTGGTCGGTGCGCGCCCGGCCCAGCGCGCTGCGACGCCCACGCATCGCCATCAACCCGCAGACGATCAGCGCAAGGACGGCGAAGAGCGGCAGCCCCACAGCCAGGGCCAAGACCGGACTGGCCAGCCGGGCCAGGAAGTCGCCGCTGACCGCCGCGATGACCAACCAGACGACACATCCGATGCCGAACCATATCAGGCTGATGCCGACGACGCCGGCCGTGCTCGGGGCCCCGTTGGTGGGCATGTGCGCATAGAACCCGTCCTGCTCAGCCTGCTTACGGACGCCCTCGACCAGGTGCTTATGCGCCTTGATGAGCTTGCCGGGCTTGCTCAGCTTCTGCTCCGCGCCCACCGGCAGCGGATCGTCGTCGTACTTCTTGCCCCGCTTGCCGAAGATGTCGCGCAGCACGCGCGCCTCGTACGCGGTCATCTCGACGGTCGGGTCGACCAGCGTGCCGAAGACCGGTGCCTTCTCAGCCTTGCCTTTGCCCTGGCGCAGCTGGATCGCGCCGCGCACCGCGAGCGAAACCAGCGTGGCGGTGGTGTCGCGCACGTCCACCGAACCGTCCTGCAGCAGCCCGCCCATCGCCACCGGCAGTGCGGGAGGGGCGAAGGCCACCGGAATCGTCGGGCGGTCGTCTTCGGCTACCGGCGCATCGGACGCCTCGGGCACGACTCCCGGCGCGACGCCGGCGAAGCGCCGATCCCGGCAGCGCAGCCGGATGAAGAGCACGCAGACCAGCGCCGCGACCAGCACCTCGGCCCCCACGATCGCCAGCGTCCACGGATTCGGAGCCGAGGCCCGCGGTTGCAGATTCGGCACGTTGTCGCTCACCAGGCCGGAGCCGATCATCGCGGCGATCGTCACGATGCTGCCCGAGCTCTTGGACGCGACGGTGTAGGTGGCCGTGCCATCCGCGCCGATCTGCGCCGACGAACAGGCGTCCCTACTGCCCGACGATCCGTTGTAGCAGGCCACCTGCCGTACCCCGCCGGGCACGCTCACCGTGACCGCGATGTCGCGCACGGCCACGCCGCTGGGCACCACGTTCCAGTACAGCTCGTCGTAACTGCCCGAGGTGCGCAGCGCCCCGGCCAGGTCGTAGCTGAGCAGGTACGTGGCGGTCGGGGTGGTCACGCGCTGGGACGACGACCCCACCTGGATGCGCAGCTCTTGGGTGCGGGTGCCCGCACCCCGGGTCGCGGTGGTGAACTGAGCCGACGCGTCCGGGCTGGAGACCGTGATGTTGGAGATCGTGTAGACGGCATCCTCGTCGGTGTCGCCCCACGGCTCGCGCGTCGTCAGGTCCCGATAGATGCCGTGCCCGGCGTCCGACGAGCCGAATCGGTAGACCAACGTCTCTTGCACATGGACGACGCCGTCAGCCCCGACCGTGTAGGTCGCATGCCAAGAGTCGAAGTCGGAATCTGCCGCCCAGGCGGGTTGCGCGCCACCCAGCATCGCCAGTCCGGTGATCGCCAGCGCCGCCATGGCAGCCAGAGCGGCTCGCCGGCCGTGGACTCGCACACCTCGCATCGACACCTCCTCAGCGCAACCGACTCACCAACTGCGCAGGCCGCCGCCGCCACCACCGCCGCCGGCGAAGCCACCGCCGCCGAAGGCCGAGCCGCCGCCGAAGCCGCTGCCCATGCTCGACCAGCCGCCGCCGCTGTTGGTCGGCGGCGGACGCATGATGCCCGCGTCCATCCGCGACCACATGTCGGCCATCATCAGCATGTTGAACATGCGCATGTCGCCGTAGTACCACGTCGGCTGCATCACCAGGCGACCCTCGGCCACGAGCTGCGAGCAGATCTTCGTCCAGCGCTCGGCCACGCCGAAGATGATGGCCCAGGGCAGGTACTGGCTGAAGATGTCCTGGCCCTCCTCGAACTTCAGCTGGTCGGCATCGGCCGTGGTCAGATACTCGCGGAATCCCTTGATCTGGTCGGTGTAGGCGCGCCCGACCGCGCTGCGGCGACCGCGCCGGATCAGCAGGCGGCAGATGATCAGCGCCAAGATGATGATGACCAGCGGCCCGAGCACCACGAACGCCGGCGCGGCGTTGGCGATCGCCGAGATGATGCCGCCCACGCTCACCGCACCGAGCAGCCACACGGCGCCGAACGCATACATCAGCAGACGTCCGAACCCCTGGGAGACCACGGCGCCGCCCGTGGCCGACGTCACGAACCGGTCGGGCATGCGGGCGTACAGCCCCGCGCGCTTCGCCTCGTCGCGCACGCCGGTGCGCATGTCGTCATGCGCCCGCGTCAGGGTGCCGGGGGTGCTGAGCAGAATCTCGCCCTGCCCCGTCGGGAACACGTCGTGCAGCAGCCGCGCCTCGTGCGGGGCCATCGGGATCGACGAGTTGACCAGCCGGCCGTACACCTGGGGCTGCGACCCGCCGAACACCCCGGATGAACCGCCCTCCTGGCGCAGCTGGATGGCTCCGCGCACCGCCAGGCTCACCAGCGCGGCGGTTGTGTCGCGGGTGTCCCCCNCCGCGCCGTCCTCCAGCAGGCCAGCCACAGCCACCGGCAGCTCGGGCGGTGCGAACGACACCGGGATGGTCGGGTGGTCGTCCTTGCGGACGGGCGCATCGGCGGCGGGCGGGAACGTGCCGGGGGCGACGCCGGCGAACCGGTCGTCGGTGCGGCGCTTGCGCACCCAGATCGCACCGAGCACGAAGGCCAGCACGAGCGTGATGCCGGTGGCGATGAGCGCACGGTTGCGCGCGGCCGTCTTGGCCTGATCGGCTGACGGAACCAGCGTGGGCCCCGTGACGCTGACCGCACCGGCCGTGATCGCCGCGCCGACCGACATGATGTCATCGGGCGTCTTGGACGTCGCCGTGTACGTCGCGGTCTTGTCGGCGTTGACGGTCGCCGACGTGCAGTTTCCGGTCTGTCCCGCCGGCGCCAGGAAGCATGTCGCCTGCTGCACGCCGTCGGGCACGCTCACGGTGACCGAGATGTCATTGACCGTCGCCGTCTGGTCGGGGATGACGTCCCAGTAGAACTGCGTCACGCCATCCGCGGTGCGCAGCGCGCCCGCGATGTCGTAGCTCAGCGTGTACGTCGCGGTCGGCGAGGTCACGATCTGGTTGGGCGAGCCGACCTGGATCTCCAGCGCCTGGTTGCGCGTGCCCTCGCCCAGCGTGGACGTCGTGAACTGCGCCGGCGCATCCGGGCTGGTCACCTGGATGTCCGAGATCGTGTAGACGGCGTCCTGCTGGTCATCCCATGCCTCGCGCGTCGTCAGGGTGCGGATGATGCCGTGGCGCCCGCTGTCAGACCCGAAGCGGTAGACCTGTGTCTCCTGCACGTGCACGATGCCGTCCGCATTGACGGTGTACGTCGCGTTCCAGGAATCGACGGAGTCATCGGTGGCCGCCCAGGCCGGCTGCGCCCCGACGAGCGCGGAAGCTCCGACGACGAGCAGAGCCATCGTCCCGGCCAGCGCCGCTTTCACTGTGCGTCCCCTCATGTCAACGCCCCTTGCGTCGGTCGGCCATCTCGCGCTCGACATCGCGGCGGGCGTCGCGCTCGGCGATCGTCGCGCGCTTATCCCACTCGCGCTTGCCGGTGCCCACGGCCAGCTCAACCTTCGCGTAGCCGTCGTGGAAGTAGATCGACAGGGGCACGAGCGTGCGTCCGGACCCCTCCAGCTGCCGCGACAGCTTGTCGATCTGCTTGCGATGCAGCAGCAGCTTGCGGTTGCGCTTGGCGGCGTGGTTGTGCCAGGTGGTCATCTCGTACTCGGGGATACTCGCCCCCCGCAACCAAACCTCGCCGCCGTCGATGGTGGCGTACGCGTCGGTCAGCGTCGCCTTGCCGTTGCGCAGCGACTTGACCTCGGTGCCCACCAGCACGAGCCCGGCCTCGACGCGGTCACCGATGGTGTAGTCGTGCAGCGCCTTCTTGTTGCGCGCCACGACCTTCTCGCCCCGTTCGCGCGGCATCCCGGCTCCTCTCTTGCGTCCAAGCGGACGAGCCTTCACGGTAGCACGCAGGGATGCGAACGCCAGGGACGGCGGCCTGTGGCGCAGCTCAGGAGATGAGCGGCCAGCCGTTGATGTTGGTGCCGTTCCTGATGGCGTTGAAGTGCACGTGGCACCCGGTCGAGCGGCCCGTGCTGCCGACGTAGGCGACCACCTGGCCGCGCGTCACGTACTGGCCGGGCGAGACGGCGAATGCCGACAGGTGGCCGTAGCCCGTGTACCACGAGTTGCCGGCGATCGTGCCGTTGTCGAGCAGCAGGTACTGGCCCAACGTGCCGTACCAGCCCGTGCTGACGACCGTGCCGTTGGCCGCGGCGTGCACCGGCGTGCCACACGACGCCCCCAGATCGACGCCGCTGTGGAACGCGCTCACGCCGCTGATCGGGTCGATGCGGTAGCCGAACGGCGATGTCACATACAGCGCGCCCGTCAGCGGCGGCTGGAAGAACGTGCCCGAGTTCGGCGCCGCCGCACCGGAGCTGGACGATCCGGACGATCCGGACGACGCCGGCTTGTTGGCCGCGGCCGCAGCCGCAGCAGCCTTCGCC
>WRGV01000131.1 GCA_009787035.1 Propionibacteriaceae bacterium
GCAGGCAGGTCATACCCCCGCGCCAGATCGTCCAGCTTCGGGTCCCGCCGGGCCACACCCTCCTCGGCGTTGGCGTAGATCACCGGCAGCACCATGAGCCCCGAGACGGCCGCCGCCAGCCACGCGGGGCTGGCCCAGATCAGNATCAGGATGATCACGCTGACCACCGGCACCGACCGGATGACCCGGATNGGCACCCCGATCAGCGCGGCCGACCACGGCCCCAGGCTCGCCAGTCCAGCCAGCCCNAGCCCGACCAGGAACGCCAGGACGAAGCCGAGCCCGATCCGTCCCAACGTGAACCCGACGTTGGCCCAGAATGCCCCCGTNGGCAGCAGCTGTACCAGACGCACGGCCGCCTCNACCGGCGAAACCAGCAGCACCTCGTGGCCGATGGCCCAGGCGGCCACCTGCCACACCACGAGCCAGGCCACGATCGCAACGCCCGTGCGCAGCCACGGCGTGCCAAAGCCCCCCCACCGGGCGCGCGCGGCGTCCGGCGCACCAGATGAGGGGGCCAGGGACACTATTCGCTCCAGTAGAAGTCGTTGCCGGGCAGCGATCCGCCGACCGAGGCCGGATTGGCCGCGTACAGCACCTTGAGATAGCTGTCAACGGCGAGCTTCGCCGACTCGCCCGCCATGTACACCAGGTGGCAGCGCGGGATGGCCGACGCTGCGATCGCGGCACTCGGCACGATGCCCGCCTTCGCGATCAGCGCACCGGCCTGCGTCGGATTCTCCTCGGCGTACTCGATCGAGCTCTTGTACTCGCTCAGGAACGCCGCAAGCTCGGCACGGTGTCCGTCCGCCCAGGTCTTATTGACCACGAGCGCCCCGGTGACCAGCGGCGAATCCGGATCCGCGGTCGCCCACGCCTGCGTCAGGTCGATGACCGGCTTGATCGACGGATCCTTGGCCATGACGGTCGTGACGTACGGCTCGGGCAGGATCGCCACGCCCGAACTGGCCGCCACCAGGCGGCTGGCCACCTCGGATGCCTCGCTCAGGTAGTCGAGCTTGACGCCGGTGACCCCGGCCTGCGACAGCAGATGGTTGGTGACGTAGTCGGGTGTCGTCCCCTTGCCCGTCGACCAGACTGTCTGTCCGTCCAGGTCGGCCAGCGAGGTGATGGACGACGCCGGCGCCCCCTTGGCGACGACGTACAGCACCCCGAGCGTGTTGACGGCCGCCAGCTGCACCTGGCCGTTGGTCTTGGCGTACAGCACCGCCGCCAGGTTCACCGGCACGGTCGCAATCGGGACGGAGCCGGTGACCAGCTTCGGCGTGATCGCATCGGCGCTGCCGTACAACGACACATCGAACACCGCCGGGGTGCCCGCGGGCACCTCCTTCTGGGCGTCCATGAGCTGGGCCAGGCCCATGCCGGTGGGACCGTTCATGCCCGCCACGGCGACGTGCGCCGGGGCCGCAGGCGTGGCCTGGTCAGGCGAGGCATCCGCCGTCGCACAGCCGGTGGTGGCCAGTCCCAGGCAGATCAGGATCGCGCCGAGCGCGTGTGCCGCGCGGCCCCTCACCGGCCGGTCCCCGCGGGACGGAACGGCGCGTAGCTGGTGTGCAGCAGTTCGTGCGCCCGTGGCGAGTTGGGTTGTCCGTAGTAGTCGTCGTAGAGATGCAGCACGTCTGGGTTCTCCTGTGCCTTCCGGTAGGTGGATGTGCGGTCGATGTCGACGAGGACCTCTTGGCGACCCTTCAGCTCGTCGACCTCGTGGGGCGCCGGATTGCCGGCCCCCGAGATGCAGCCGCCCGGGCAGGCCATGACCTCGACCAGGTCGTAGCCGACGTCCTCGCCCGCGATCACGCGCTTGACGAGGTCGTCTGCATTGCCCAGGCCCGAGATGACAGCCACGCGCACCGTGGTGCCCCCGGCGGTGACCTGCGTGTGCTTGAAGCCCGCGAACCCGCGGACCTCTTCGAAATCGAGGTGATCGACCAGCGGCTCGCCGGTCAGCTTCTCGACGGCCATGCGCAGCGCCGCCTCGGCCACACCGCCCGACGCGCCGAACAGCACGCCCGCGCCGGTGACCCGGGAGTACGGCTCGTCGAACGTGGACGGCTTGACCTGGTGCGCGTCGATCCGCACGGTGTCGATGATCTCCAGGAACTCGTTGGTCGTCAGCACGGCGTCCACGTCGCGGATGCCGGCCGGGGCGAATTCCGGACGGGCCGCCTCGTACGTCTTGGCCAGGCACGGCACGATCGAGACGACGTACAGGTCGTCCAGGCTGACGCCGTACTTCTGCGCGAAGTGGCTCTTGACCGTCGCGCCCATCATCTGCTGCGGCGAACGGCAGCTCGACAGGTGCGGGATCAGCGCCGGGTAGCGCTTCTCGACGTGGTTGATCCAGGCCGGGCAGCACGACGTGAACTGCGGCATGACCCCGCCCGAGGCGACGCGGTTCAAGAACTCGGTCGCCTCCTCCATGATCGTGAGGTCAGCCGCGAACGAGAAGTCGAACACCTTGTCGAAGCCGAATTCGCGCATCAGCCCGGCGGCGAAGCCCGCCGCCTGGTCGAACGGGACGTCGAACTTGTGCGCCAACACCGAGCGCGGCGCCGGGGCGATGAAGCCCACGACCAGCTTGGTCGGGTCGTTGATCGCGGCAAACAGGTCGGGGCTGACGCGGCGGTAGTCGAGCGCACCGCACGGGCAGGCGGTGACGCACTGGCCGCACGAGACGCAGTCGGTCTCGATCAGCGGGCGTCCGTCCGACGTGCCCACGGCCAGCTGGCCGTCGCGGTACTGGTAGGCCAGCACGCCGACGCCCTCGACATCGGCGCACACCGCGATGCAGCGCCCGCAGGTGATGCACTTGTTCGGGTTGCGCAGGATGAACGGGTGGTCGCGCACGATCGGCTGGAACTTGCGCTGGTGCAGCGGCTCCTGGTAGCACACCTCGGCATGCGTGGCGGCCTGGCGCAGCTCGCAGTCGAAGCGCACCTTGCAGCCGCAGCGCAGGCAGCGTCCGGCCTCGGCCCGGGCCGTGGCCTCGTCGTAGCCGAGATCGACCTGGTCGAAGTTGGTGACGCGCTCGGCGATCTGCAGCTCCGGCATGCCGTGGCGGTCCTGCTTCGGGTAGCGCTGGAAGTCGGCGCGCGACAGGTCGGACAGCCGCCCGCGCGAGCAGTTGTACGGCTTGGGCTGCGGACGGACGTAGCCCTTAGTCACGAACTGGTCGATCGACCGGGCGGCCGCATGTCCGGCGGCCACGGCCTCGATCACGGTCGCCGGACCGGTCACACAGTCGCCTCCGGCGAAGATCTTCGTCTCCGAGGTCTCCAGCGTGCCGCCGTTGATGTCGATGTTGCCCCACTTGTCCAGGCGCACCGGCAGGTCGTTGTACAGGAACTGCGTGTTGGTCGACTGGCCGATCGCGCCGATGATCGTGTTCGCCGTCAGCGCGAAATCGCTGCCTTCGACGGGGATCGGACGACGCCGTCCCGAACGGTCGGGCTCGCCGAGCTCCATCTTCATGCACCACAGCTCCAGGCGGCCGTCCTCGCCCCGCGTGATGTGGTCGGGCGCGGTCAGGAAGACCATCTCGACGCCCTCGGCCATCGCGTCGGCCACCTCGCGAGCCTCGGCCGGCATCTCCTCCTGCGTGCGGCGGTAGACCAGACGCACGTGCGCGCCCTGGCGCAGCGCGGTGCGGCAGCAGTCGATCGCGGTGTTGCCGCCGCCGACCACGAGCACCTCGGCGCCCATGTCGGGCGCGGCGCCCTTGGCCACGGCCTCCAGGTAGTTGATGCCCAGCCAGACGCCGTGCGAATCCTGTCCGTCGATCTGCATGGGTGTGGCCCGCCACGAGCCGATGGCCAGGTAGGTGGCGTCGAAGTCGCGCTGCAGGTCCTCCAGCGTGATGTGCGTGCCCAGCGACTTGCCGCACTGGATCGAGATGCCCATCTGGCGCATCACGTCGATCTCGGCATCCAGCGTCGCCTTCGGCAGCCGGTACTCCGGGATGCCGTAGCGCATCATGCCGCCCGGGGCCGGCTGGCGCTCGAACACGGTGACGCTGTGGCCGGCGATCGCGCTGTAGTACGCGGCCGACAGTCCGGACGGACCGGCGCCCACGATCGCGATGCGCTTGCCGGTGGACGGCGCCAGTTCGGGCAGCCACGGCTCACCCTCGGCCATGTCGAGGTCGGCGGTGAAGCGCTTGACGTTGTTGATGGCCACCGGCTCGTCCACCAGGTTGCGCCGGCAGGCGTACTCGCACGGATGCGGGCAGACGCGGCCGCAGGCGCTCGGGAAGGGATTGTTGTCCTTGATGACCCGCAGGGCCGAATCGAAGTTGCCGTCCTTGACCAGGCCCAGGTAGCGCTGGATGTCGATGCCAGCCGGGCAGGTCTGCTGGCAGGGCGGCAGGCAGTCGGCGTTGTGGTCGGCGAGCAGCTGCTCCAGCCTGATCTGGCGGAACGCGTCGATCTGCGCGTTGTGCGTCGTGATCTGCATGCCCTCGCGCACGGGCGTCGCGCACGCCTTGACCGCGCGCTCGTCGTCCCCCACCTGCACCATGCACAGGCCGCAGTTGCCATGCGACTTCGACAGACGCACATCGTGGCACAGGGAAGGGATGCTGATGCCCTCCGTCGTCAGTGCCTCCAGAATGGACAGGTTCTCCAGAACCTCCAGTGGGTGCCCATCGACCGTGACGCCGATGCGATTGTGTGACATGGATGCCCTTTCCGCTTGTCAGCCGAACCCGTCGCCGACGTCCAGGATACCGGAGCGGCCCTAGCACGCGCGAACACGGGGTACGAAACGACGGGCGGACAGACGGCCCTGTCGCGGCACTATTGGCGTCCGGACGCGCGCTCGGCACGGTAGAGTTTGGCGCATGGACAACTCAGACCTTTTCACTTGCATCGACCACGTCGCGCTGGCATATCCCAACCGTGAGGACGCGGTCGCGTTCTTCGTCAACACGATGGGCTGGCACTGCCTGCACACCGAGGAGAACGATGACCAAGGCGTGGCCGAGGCCATGCTGAGCCCGGTCGCCAACCCGGCCGTGACGGACACGAAGATCCAGATCGTCGCGCCGATCCGTCCGGACGCAACCGTCGCCAAGTGGCTGGAGAAGAACCGCCCGGGCCTGCATCACTTCGCCTGGCGGGTCACCGACATCGATGCCGTCTCGGCCGAGCTGCGCAAGCGCGGCGTCGTGCTGCTCTACGACGAGCCTCGCATCGGCACCAGCGGCTCGCGCATCAACTTCATGCACCCGAAGTACGCCAACGGCGTGCTCACCGAGCTGGTGGAGCCCAAGAAGTAATCGCCTAGAAGAGGCGGTCCTCGGGGTGGTCGAGGCCGCGCAGCGCGTCGTAATCCACCAGGACGCAGTCGATGTGCCGATCGACGGCCAGCGTGCGCGCCTGGGGCTTGATCTGCTGCGCGGCGAAGACCCCCTCGACATGCCCGAGCAGCGGGTCGCGGCGCATCAGGTCGAGATAGCGCGTGAGCTGCTCGACGCCGTCGATCTCGCCGCGCCGCTTGACCTCGACGGCGATGTAGCCGCCATCGGCATCGCGCAGCAGCAGATCGACTGGACCGATCGGTGTCGGATACTCG
>WRGV01000132.1 GCA_009787035.1 Propionibacteriaceae bacterium
GCCGTCCGCACCAGACGCACCAGGCCCGACTCCACGTTGGGCACGGGCCAAAACACGCTGGCCGGGACGGTCCCGGCCCGGGATGCCGCCGCGTACCACGCCAGCTTGGCGCTGGGCACGCCGTACACCTTCGAGCCGGGCGGGGCAACCAGCCGGTCGGCGACCTCCAGCTGCACCATGACAAGCCCGCCCTCCAACGAGTCGAACCGGGCCAGCAGCGACAGCAGCACCGGCACGGCCACGTTGTACGGCAGGTTGGCCACCACCCGCGTGGGCGCCGGCCCGGGCAGCGCCGTGACATCCAACGCGTCCGCGCACACGACCCGCAGCCGTGCGACCGCGTCCGGCTGGCGCTCCGCCACCGTGGACGGCAGCAGCCGCGCCAGCTCCGGCTCGATCTCGATCGCGGTGACGTCCGCACCGGCCTCCAGCAGGCCCAACGTCAGCGAGCCGAGCCCGGGCCCGACCTCCAGCACGCGATCGCCCGCGCCAACACCCGACAGGGCGACGATGCGGCGCACGGTGTTGGCATCCACCACGAAGTTCTGGCCGCGGCGCTTGCTGGGCCGCAGCCCGATCGATGCGGCCAACGCCCGCACATCGCCCGGGCCGAGCAGAGGCCCCGTCATGCGACCACATCCTCGTCCCACGCGCCGCCATAGGCCGCGACCGCATTGGCACTCAGCATGTCGCACAGCTCGTCCAACCCGACACCGCGGCGCCGGGCGATGAACCGGACGGTGTGCGGCACCAGATACGGCGCATTCCACCGTCCGCGCCACGGCATGGGCGTCAGGTACGGCGCATCCGTCTCGACCAGCACGCGGTCGAGCGGGACGACATCCAACGCCTCCTGCTGCGCGCGGGCATTGGCGAACGTCACCACTCCGGAGAAGCTGAGGAACGCGCCGCGCGCCAGGCAGGCCTGTGCGAACGCGGCATCCCCCGAGAAGCAGTGCATGATGACGCGCGGCGCGCGCACGCCCTGTGACGCCTGCTGGTCGAGCACGGCCAGCACGTCGTCGTGCGCATCCCGGTCGTGAATCGCCAGCGTCAGCCCGAGCCGAGCCGCGATGCCGATGTGCGCGGCGAACGAGCGCCGCTGCCGGGCCCGGGCGTCGTCNTCACGGGTGCGGTAGTANTCCAGGCCCGTCTCNCCGACCCCGCGCACGTGGGGNCCGGACGCCGCCAGCGCCTCGATCTGCGCNAGCTGGCGGTCGAGCTCGGCGTCGTCGTGCCGCGCGGCCGTGTTNGGGTGCAGCGCCACACANGCGATGACGCCCGGGGTGGACGACGCCAGGCTCGCCGCCCAGGTGGAATCGTCCAGGTCGCAACCGACCTGCGCCACCCGGGTGATGCCCACGGCCCGGGCCGCCGCCAGGTTGTCGGCGACGACCAGCCCCGATGCCTCCTGCGTGGCGTCCATGTGCGTGTGCGAGTCGATGACCGGGCGCGGCAAGGGCTCCGGCAGATCCGGCAGCCCGAGCGCGGCGATGGTGTCTGCGATGCTCATGCGGCCTGCTCCTTCGATCGCTCCGCCCGCGCGGTCACAGCCGCCTGGTACAGCCCGCGCCGGGGGACCCCGGTCGCCGCGGCCACCTGCGCCACCGCCGCCGACAGTGGCACGCCGGCGTCCATCGCCGTCGTGACGGCACGCAGCGCCCGCTCCAGCCCGGACGCCGCGAGGTCGGCCGGATCCGCGCCCGCGACGACGATCGTGATCTCGCCGCGCGCGCCATCGACGGCCCACTGGGCCAGCTCNCCCAGACCGCCACGCACGACCTCCTCGTGCGGNTTGGTCAGCTCGCGGCACACCGCAGCGGTGCGCTGCGCGCCGAAGGCCTGCGCCAGACCCGCCAGCATCGAGGCCAGCCGGTGCGGCGCCTCGAAGAACACCATGGTGCGCGGTTCGTCCGCCAGCTGGGCCAGGCGGGCCGACCGTGCGGCGTCCTTGCGGGGCAGGAAACCCTCGAAGCAGAACCGGTCGACCGGCAAGCCGCTGACGGCCAACGCCGTCAGCACCGCGGACGGCCCGGGCAGCGCGCTCACCGCGATCCCGGCATCGATACAGGCCCTGACCAGCCGATATCCCGGATCACTCACGCTGGGCATACCCGCATCGGTGACCAGCAGCACGTCCCGACCGCCGCGCAGCATCTCGACCAGGCCGGGCGTGCGCACGTCCTCGTTGCCCTCGAAATAGCTGATCAGCTCGGCCTGCGTCGCCACGCCCAGCCGGGCCAGCAGCGTCCGCAGGCGTCGGGTGTCCTCGGCAGCGATGATCTCGGCCTTCGCCAGCGCCGTCCGCAGCGCCTCCGAGGCGTCACGGCTGTCGCCGATCGGGGTTCCGGCCAGCACCAGGCGGCCCGCCATGTGTGTCTGTTCGTGATCCATCGCCATCAATCATGCCTGAAACATGGCGACACCCATGGACTCACCCGCGTGACACGGAGCGCGTGGCCCGTAGAATGGGCGGGTGACTGCCACCGCGCCCGCGCCTGCCCGACGAAGCTTCCGCGCCTGGCTGGATTGGCGACCCGCGTTCCATCCCAGCAAGAACCTGCCCCGCACCTGGGGCGGCTCCTGGAGCACCGTCGAGCGGCTGCGCGACGATCTGCCCCTGCGTCGGGACGAACCGCTCAGCTGGCTCGTGACGGCGCTGCTGACGGTCGTCGCGTTCATCATCCGCTTCCCGCACCTCAACATGCCGCAGTACATCGAGTTCGACGAGACGTACTACGCCAAGGAGGCGTGGAGCGTCATGCACTTCGGCTACGCCGTCACCTGGCCGCAGGACGCGAACGACCTGATCAAGAACGGGCAGGTCGACGTCTGGAACCAGCCGCTGTCCCCCGACATGGTCGTNCACCCGATGGTCGCCAAGTGGCTGATCGCCGGCGGTGAGTACCTGTTCGGCATGAACTCGTTCGGCTGGCGCTTCGCGTCGCTGATCTTCGGATGCCTGCTCGTCATGGTGGTCACGCGCATGGCACGGCGCCTGAGCCGCAGCACGCTGATCGGCGGACTGGCCGGCTTCTTCATCTGCATCGACGGCCTGTCGGTCGTCATGAGCCGCATTGCGCTGCTCGACATCTTCCAGGCCTTCTTCACGGTGGCGGCGGTCGCGGCGGTGGTGCGCGACCGGGACTGGTTCCGCGAAAAACTGGCGCGCTATCTGGAGAAGAACCGAGAACACAGCCTCGGCGGGCGCTTCGGCCCGATGATCTGGTGGCGCCCCTGGCGCCTGGCCTCCGGCGTCCTGTTCGGCCTGGCCTGCGGCTGCAAGTGGAACTCGATGTACGTGCTGGCGCTCATGGGCATCCTGTCGATCTTCTTCGACTGGCGGGCCCGCCGCACCGCGGGTGCCCGCTCGGCCAGCTGGCAGTCGATCTACAAGGACGGCATCCTGGCCTTCATCGCCATGGTGATCGTCGCCATCGTGGTGTATGTCGCCAGCTGGGCGAGCTGGCTGGCCACGTCCGGCGGCATCTACCGCACGTGGGGCGCCGACAACCCGGGCGCCACGTCCACCAAGCTGTTCGGCACCGCCCTGGCGTCGCTGTGGCACCTGCACGTCGAGATGTGGGACGTCAGCACCGGCACCTACATGGCCGAGCAGACGCATCCCTGGGACGCCAAACCGTGGGGCTGGCTCATCATCGCCCGCCCGATCAGCATCGCCTCCGACAGCGGCATCCAGCCGGGCACCCAAGGCTGCACCGCGCCGGCGGGCAGCTCGTGCGTGCGCGTCGTGCTGGGCATCGGCACGCCGTTCCTGTGGTGGATGGCGGCGCTGGCGCTCATCGCCGCCCTGTTCTTCTGGATCTTCGGACGCGACTGGCGCTTCGCCGTCCCGGTGCTCGGCATGGCTGCCACGTGGGTCGGCTGGTTCCCCAACGACGACCGCTCGATGTTCTACTTCTACGCCATCATGATCATCCCGTTCACGGCGACGATCCTGGCCATGTGCCTCGGCAAGATACTGGGGCCACCGTCGGGCGGACGACGGCGCCAACGCGGGGCCCTCATCGTGGGCGCCAGCGTGCTGCTCGTGCTGGCCAACTTCGTGTTCATCTACCCGGTGCTGACCGACCGACTGATGACCTACATCTCCTGGACCGTGCGGATCTGGTTCCGCAGCTGGAACTGACCGGGCGCGGGACGCCTACGACGTCAGCGACAGCTACGACGTCAGCGTGGCGGTGATGACGAGGTTGGTCTCGCTAAACGTGTGCTCGCGGTTCTGCAGACATGTGATGATCACCAGCCGACCGGGCGTCTTGTTCCAGATGTCGAGCTGATTCTTCAGGTCGGGCTTGCTGACCGCCCGCCAGTCGGTGAAGGTGTACGTGTGCCCGGCCACCTCGATCGTGTCGCCCTTCTTGAGCGTGGTGTCCTGGCCGGCGACGCTGAACAGGTAGTTGCCGGGCGCGAAACCGGGCGTGCGCACCGAGTGCATCACGATGTACACGGTGCCGCTGGACGGATCGTTGTACGAGACGCCCATATTGCGCACCCAGAAGGCGGACGTGTAGTTGGCCGGGTTGAGTTCGCCGTCCACGGCGTTGATCGCACCGAGCGGCACGTTCATACCCAGCGACGGCACCTGGAACCGCAGGCCGGTGACGGGGGCACCCGGGGCCGTGGGCGAGGGCGTGATCTGCTGCACCTCGCTGGCCGCCGCACTGAAGGACGGATCGAACATGCCCGAGTCGTCCGGAATCACGGGATTACCGCTCATGTCGGTGACCCCGTGCGTCTGAGCCTGCAGCTGATGGTTGTCCCGCAGCGCGATGTAGCCGGACACCAGCGCCCCGCACAGCAGCACAATCGCAAGCACGAGCAGGAGCACATCCAGCACCTTGCGGCGCTTCTTCTTGGGCGGTTCCTGTCCCCCGTCGTCGGGGCTCTCGTCGTCTTGCATCGGGATGATGTCGTCGCCGTCGCCCTCGTCCAGCCGGCGCATCGCATCACTCATCAGGCACACCCTTCATCGTCAGCATCGCTTGCCAGGATAACACGGCACCGTGTGGCACAACAGCGGCAGAAAACTGTATGGGGCCACCGACAGCCGGAGCTGGTCGGTGGCCCCACAAGGCGCACATGCCATCAGGAGAATCCTCCTGCGATCCCCTATCCGTGGCGGCAGATGTGGTCTGCCGCGACACAGACAGGGGTCCTACAGGTCACTCCTGCGTGTAGGACGGTGTCTCGTCCACGCTCAGCCCGCCACCGAGCTGGTTCAGGACGGCCGCACCGCCGACCGTCGTGAGCATCTGGCGGATGTTGGTCAGCTGCTGCGTGATCGCATCGCGACGAGCCTCCGTCGCGGCGAGCTCGCGCTCCGACTCACGGCGCACGCGCTCGGCGGCGGCCTTGGCCTGCTTCATGATCTCGTTGGCCTGAGCGTTCGCCTGGGCCAGCGCCTCATCGGCTTGGTTCTTCATGTCGTCGCGGTACTGCTCGGTCTCGATCTCGATCTGCGAGCGGCGATCCTCGGCGGCACGGATGGCGTCCTCGTACTGCTGCATCTGAGCTGCGAACTCGGCGGCCGACTTCGACCGGCGATCGGCCAGAGTCTGCTCGAACTCGGC
>WRGV01000133.1 GCA_009787035.1 Propionibacteriaceae bacterium
CTGGGGGCGCCCAAGGCGGCGTCCGAACACCCGCAGCCAGCCGACGCCGCGCCCGTGCCCGCATCGCCTCCTCCGGTGCGCGGGGTGCGCCAGGCGCGCGTGGACACCGCGTTGCGGGCGCTGTCCGATGACGTGTCCGGCGGGCTGCCGGTGGGGTGGGCGCAGGCGGTGCGTGAGGCCAGCCTGTCGCACGCCGACGAGCTTGGGGCCGAGCTGGACGATGCGGTTGCGGACACCGATCTCGGCGTGCAGCGGCCGTGCGCCTGGTGGACGGCCGTGCGCGTGTTGCAGTGGGTGCTGATCGGGGGCGTCGGCGTCGGTCTGCTGTGGCTGGTGCTCGGGCCGCTGCTGAGCTTCTTCCAGCTGCCGCAGATGCCGATGGTGCGCTGGAGCCAGATCCCGGTGCCGACCATGCTCGTGTTCGGGTGNCTGATCCTCGGCATCGTCGTCGGCCTGCTCGCGCGCATGGGCGTCGAGCTGTCGGCCCAGCATCGGGCGCTCGCGGCCCGGGCGGCGCTCATGCGCCAGATCCATGCCGTGGCCGACCGCTGCATCGTCGCGCCGGTCAACCAGGAGCTGGAGCGGTACTCCGCGTTCGTCGCCGCCGTCGCCCGCGCGCTGTGAGCGCCATCGCCCCGAACTGACTGATATGCCCAGTGAGGGGCATCATCAATTTCTCATGATGGCCTCATCGCTTCTTCACGATGTTGCGGATCATGCCAATCCCACGATGGGTTTCGCTGTCGCAGATCCCGTTCGTTGTCCAGGCTGTTGCAGGTAACTCGGCCGTCGTCCCACCCCATTCCAGGGTGGTCCGCCCCCATCGGCCCCAGCGGAAGTCCTGGAAGGAGAACCACCCATGGCGGCATCGAAGCCATCCTCAGCGGGTGAAAAGACATACGATCAGATCGGGCGCGGACAGCGCTGGTTCTTGCTGATCTTGGCGAGCATCGGCAGTTCGATCATCTACGCGCCGGCGTACCTCAAGGCGGTCTTCTACGACCCGCTGCAGAAGGCGCTGGGCGTCAGCAACGAGCAGCTGGGCGCGGTCTTCGGCGCCTACGCGATCACGGCACTCATCTGCTACCTGCCCTCCGGCATCATCGCCGACAAGGTGCGCATGCGCACGCTGTCGTCCGTCGGCTTCATCTCGACGGCCGTGCTGACCGCCGTCTACGCGATGCTGCCGAGCCTGGTCGTGCTGTACATCGTGTTCATCCTGATGGGCATCACGACGATCTTCATCTGGTGGGGCGTGCGCTACAAGCTGGTGCGCCTGGTCTCGCTGGAGGACGAGTACCCGCGCCGCATCGGCCTGTCGTACGGCATCTACGGCCTGGCCGGCCTGGTGATCGGCCTTGTCTCGACCTGGATCGTCGCCGCCGTCGGCTCGAATCTGCACCTGGGCGTCTCCATCTACCTGTGGTTCCTGGCCGCTGTGATCTTGATCCTCGGCATCCTGTCGCTGCTGTTCATCCCCAAGTTCGCGGGCGAGATCAAGACGGACGGCGGCTTCAACCTGTCCGAGTTCGTCGCCGCGCTGCGCAACCCGGTCGTCTGGCTGGCCGCCGTCTCGCTGTTCTTCGTGTACTTCTACTACACCGGCATCACGTACACGACCCCGTACCTCACCGGCGTGCTCGGCGCCTCGATCGTGGTGACCACGGTCGTCGCCAACATCCGCAACTACGGCATCACGCTGCTGTCCGGCCCGGTGTTCGGCGTCATCGCCAACAAGTTCAAGCCGTCGGTGACGATCGTCGTCGGCACCGCCGCGTTCATCGTCGCGCTGCTGGCCATGATGGCGCTGCCGGCCAAGGCGGGCATCGTCGTGGTCGCCTCGATCCTGGTCATCGTGCTCGGCTTCATCGCGAATGGCGCGTTCGGCGTCGTCTCGGCGCAGCTGACCGAGGGCAAGGTGCCGCTGCACTACTTCGGTGCCGCCACCGGGCTGCTGTCGATCATCGGCTTCCTGCCGGACACGTTCTCCAGCACCTGGTTCGGCTCGATCATGGACGCGCGCACGGATGCCGCGGGCAACGTGGCCTCCAGCGCCTACGAGATCATCTTCATGATCCTGGTCGGCGCGGCCGTCATCGCCGCGATCTTCTCGCTGATCCTGTTCCTGTACGTCCGCAAGAACGGCGCCAAGCTGGAGCAGCAGGCCGCTGCCAGCGCCGCCATCGCATGAGTCATTCCACCACCAATCAATAAGGAGCACACCATGGATTTCCACCTCAACGATGAACAGCAGCTGCTGGTCGAGAACGTCCGCGAACTCATGCAGCGCGAGAACTGGGACGCGTACTTCGCCGAGTGCGACGTCAAGCACGAGTACCCGCAGCGCTGGGTCAAGGCGCTGTGCGACCTCGGCTTCGACCTGATCATGCTGCCCGAAGACCGCGGCGGCCTCAACCTCGGCCTGGTCACGCTCATGGCCGTGTACGAGGAGCTGGGCCGCTGGGGCGCGCCCACGTACGTCCTGTACCAGCTGCCGTGCTTCGACACGATCCTGCGCGAGGGCACCCCGGCCCAGATCGAGAAGGTGCTGGCGTACGTCGGCACGGGCGAGCAGATCTGGAACAGCGCCTGCACCGAGCCGGGCGCGGGCTCCGATGTCGGCAGCCTGCAGACCACGTACACCCGCCGCAACGGCAAGATCTACCTCAACGGCCACAAGACGTTCATCACGTCGTCGGCCCACGTGCCCTATCTGGTGATCATGGCCCGCGATTCCGAGAACCGCGACTGCTTCACCGAGTGGTTCGTCGACATGAGCCTGCCGGGCATCAAGATCGAGCCGCTGAACAAGCTGGGCCTGCGCATGGACAGCTGCAGCGACGTCTACCTCGACGAGGTCGAGCTCGACGAGTCGGACATGTTCGGCACCGAGGGCAACGGGTTCAAGCGCGGCGTCAAGGACTTCGACTTCGAGCGGTTCCTCGTCGGGGCCTGCGACTACGGCTGGGCGCTGTGCGCGTTCGAGGACGCGGCCCGCTACGCCAACGTCCGCGTGCAGTTCGGCAAGCCGATCGGGCGGTTCCAGCTCAACCAGCTGAAGTTCGCGCAGATGGCCATCCGTCTGGACGCCATGAAGAACATGCTCTACGAGACCGCCTGGTCGTACGACCAGGGCACCATGACGTCGGCGCAGGCGGCCATGTGCAAGTACTACTGCCCGAGCGCGGCGGCCAAGGTCGTCGATGATGCCATCCAGGTGCTGGGCGGGGTTGCGGTGGCCGGCGACCACCGCGTGCAGCGGCTGTGGCGCGACCTGCGGGTCGAGCGCATCAGCGGCGGCACCGACGAGATGATGGTCCTCACCCTGGCCAAGGGTGTCCTGCGTCAGTACGCGGCATAGGGGGGCATGCGATGAGTCTTCCCACG
The DNA here is from genome assembly GCA_009787035.1 of Propionibacteriaceae bacterium. Classification (GTDB taxonomy): domain Bacteria; phylum Actinomycetota; class Actinomycetes; order Propionibacteriales; family Propionibacteriaceae; genus WRGV01. The sequence goes on from WRGV01000133.1 coordinate 3,388, forward strand.
AGCAAGCCGTCGTTCGGCGCGCTGGATGATGTCCGGGTCGTCTATTCCGCCATGGAGCTGGCCGTCCCCAAGGCATGCAGCCTGATGGCCGACTGGGGTGCCGATGTCACCTGGATCGAGAACACGCACGCCGGTGACACCATCCGCGACACCGCATGGATCAAGCAGGCCGAGCGCCGCAACCAGCGCTCGGTCGCCCTCGACTACTTCAGCGACGCCGGCAAGGACATCCTGTTCCGGCTCGTCGAACAGGCCGACATCTTCATCGAGTCGAGCAAGGGCGGCACGTTCGCCCGGCACGGCATCACCGACGAGGTGCTGTGGCAGCACAACCCGAAGCTGGTGATCGTGCACGTGTCCGGTTTCGGGCAGACGGGATGCCCCGAGATGGTGTCCCGCGCGGCGTACGACCTGACGGTCATGGCCTACAGCGGCTACATGAGCCAGAACGGCACGCAGGAGCAGCCCATGAATCCCGGCCCGTACGCCGGTGACTACTTCAACTCGTTGATGATCCTGTCGTCGACGCTGGCCGCCCTGCACCGGGTCGGCGTGAGCGGGACGGGCGAGAGCATCGACCTGGCCATGTACGAGTCGCTGCTGTCGATCGGCCAGTACTACCTGGTCGACTACCTGAACGCGGGCATCATCTGGCCGCGTCCGGGCGCCCGCAACCAGAACCTGTGCGCGATCGGCGAATACCGCTGCTGCGATGGCTTCATCGGGCTGACGGTGTACGGCGTCCAGCAGAACAAGTACCTGCTGGAGACCATCGGCCTGGGCGACCTGTGGGGCACGNCCGACTATCCCGAAGACACCAGCGCGCTGTGGCTGTCGGGCCCCAAGGCCGAGCTGATCGAGGCGAAGCTGGAGGAGTACCTGGCCGCCCACACGGTGGACGAGGTCGAGAAGGACTTCTCCGCCCACCGCATCGCCGCGCAGAAGGTCATGGAGTTCCCCGATCTGGTGCGCCAGGAGCACCTGCGCGAGCGCGGCGTCTGGCAGGAATGGCAGACCGCCGACGGCAGCCCGTTCAAGGGCCTGGGCGTGTTCCCGAAGTTCGAACGCAATCCCGGGCAGGTGTGGCGCCCGATGCCCGACCACGGCGGCGACACGTCCGACGTGCTGGCCCGGGCGGGGTTCGCATCCGAGCAGATCGCGCAGTTCATCCAGGACGGCACCGTCGTCCAGGCGCCGTCCGCCACCGAATAGCCGCATCGACAACAAGAAAGGCACATGCATGAAAATCGTCGCATGCTTCAAGGCGTCGCCCGATGCCCAAGACATCCAGACCTTGCCCGACCGAACGCTCAACCTGGAGCGTGCCGCCAGCAAGATCGGCACGTACGACCTCAACGCGATTGAGGCCGCCCGCCAGCTTGCCGATGCCACCGGCGGCACGGTGGTGGGCCTGTCCGCGGGCGGGGCGGCGCTGTCGAACGCCAAGCTGACCAAGGACGCCCTGTCGCGCGGCCTGGATGAGCTCGTCGCGGTCGTGGACGAGGCGCTGGTCAGCGCCGAGGGCTACCAGACAGCCCAGGTGTTGGCCGGTGCCGTCCGCGATCTCGGCGACGTCGACCTGGTGCTGTGCGGCGCCGGATCGTCCGACGTCTACGCGCAGCAGGTCGGCAACCAGCTGGGCACGATCCTGGGTTGGGCGACGCTCAACGGCGTCGACGCGATCAGCGTCGAGGGCGATCACCTGGTCGTCGAACGGCCGCTGGAGGACGCCGTCCAGGTCGTCGAGGTCGCGCTGCCGGCCGCGCTGAGCCTGACCTCGGGCATCAACACGCCGCGCATCGCCGGCATGAAGGACATCCTGGCCGCCGGCAAGAAGCCGGTGCGCACGCTGGATGCGCCCGCGCTGGCACCCGCGTCCGCGACCCTGGTGTCGCAGCTGGCGCCCGAGCAGGTGGAGCGCCGCCACATCATCCTGGAGGGCTCGCCCGCCGACGCGGCCGCCGAGCTCGCCACCTATCTGAAAGCACTGTGAGGAGCCACCATGAAGTCGATCTGGGTTGTTGCCCATGATGCCACCGCCGCCGCCGAGCTGGTCGACGGGGCCCGCTGCCTGGCACCGTCCGTCAGCGCCGTCGTGGTGGGGACGGACGCGGTGCCGGGGGCGGATCTGACCGTCCTCGTGCCCGCGCCGGCCTCCGATGCGC
>WRGV01000134.1 GCA_009787035.1 Propionibacteriaceae bacterium
GCAGCCGATGCCGGTGCTGCCGGTGGGGCGGGCGGTGTGGCGCCCCGACCCGGACTTCTCCACCTCGGCGCAGTGCTGGCTGACCGCCGGCGCACCGCACCACACGGTCATGTTCACGGCGCCCGGCGCCCGCGAGCTGTTCGCCGATTACGCCCGCATCGCCCACACCGAACTGGCGGTCATCGACGCGTCCACAAGCCCGGATGCCTTCGCCGATCGTCTGTTCTGGAACCAGGCGGCCTATCGGCTCGCCCGTGGGCTGTGACCCATGCCCGGGCGCGCACCCTCAGTTCGGCGGGCAGGTCGAGGCCCGCACGACCAGCGTGGGTGCGACCTGGACCGTCGGCACGGCCTGACCGTCCAGCAGCGCGACGAGCGTCTGGACGCACGCCTGTCCCAGCGTGTTGAAGTCCTGGTCGACGGTCGTCAGCGGGGGGATCAGGAACTGCGAACCGGCGATGTTGTCGAAGCCGACCACCGACACGTCCTGCGGCACGCGCACGCCCTGCTCCCACAGCGCCCGGATCAGCCCCATGGCGATCTGGTCGTTGGCAGCGAAGACGGCAGTGGGCCGCTCGGGGTCGCAGGCCATGGCCAGGCCGGCGGCGTATCCGCTCTCGGGCTGCCAGTCGCCCATGGCGTACGGCATGGGCTCCAGGCCGGCGGCCCGCATCGCGGCGTCGTAGATTTCGGCGCGCACCCGGGCGTGGAACTCGTCGGCGGGCCCGGCGACATGGGCGATCCGCCGGTGCCCCTGCTCGATCAGATGCCGCATCGCGGCCTGCGCGCCGGTGCGCTGGTCGACGTCCAGGCCGATCACGCCGGCCTGCGCGGCCGGTCCGGCGGTGACGGCGACCAGCGGCAGCCGGGTGCTGGCGGTCGCGGCCGCGGCCAGCGTCCACTCGTTGGGGGCGACGACGACCACGCCGTCCACGCCCTGGTCGGCGAACCGCTCGATAGCGGTCGCCATGGCGTCCTGCGTGTAGTCGTGCAGCATCGTGACCCCGCACCAGTAGCCGGCCCGGCGTCCGGCCGCCTCGATGGCCAGCAGCGCCTGCGATGGGCCGAACAGTTGCGCGTTCGTGACGACGACGCCGAGGGCGAACATGCGCCGCGATGCCAGGGAGCGCGCGGCCATGTTGCGCCGGTAACCGAGCTGTTCGACGGCGGCGCGCACGCGGGCGCGCGCCTGCGGCGACACATGGGGGAAGTCGTTGAGCACCCGCGAGACCGTCTGCGTCGAGACGCCTGCGGCCGCGGCCACGTCGATGATGGACGGGCCACGCGATCCCGAACGCCTGCGGCGGCTCGTGCCCATGCGTCCCCCTTCTGCTGTTGTCGGCAGTCTAGTCGGATGGCTTGTCGGCTCGTCACCGGGACGGGCCGTCGTGGAACCGGAGGTGTCAGATGAGCTACTACCTGGGCATCGAGTTCGGCTCGACGCGCATCAAGGCCGTGATGGTCGATGAGGGCCACGCAGTGGCCGCGCAGGGTTCGCACACGTGGGAGAACCAGCTGGTGGACGGCCTGTGGACGTACTGCCTGGCCGATGTCTGGACGGGGGTGCAGCACGCGGTGGCCACGCTGTTGGACGACCTCGCGGCCCGCCACGGCGGCCGGTCCCCAGACATCGCCTGCATCGGCGTCTCGGCGATGATGCACGGGTACCTGCCGTTCGGCGCGGCGGCGGGCGACCAGCTGGCGGGATTTCGCACTTGGCGCAACACCAACACGGGCGCGGCCAGCGCGGCGCTGAGCGGCGCGCTCGGCATGACGATCCCGCTGCGCTGGTCGATCGCGCACCTGTACCAGGCGGTGCTGGACGGCGAGCCCCACGTGTCGGGCATCGCGCACCTGACGACGCTGGCCGGATACGTGCACGAGCGGCTCACCGGCGAGCGGGTGTTGGGCGTGGGCGATGCCTCGGGCATGTTCCCGATCGATTCCGCGACCTGCGATTGGGACGCACCGCGTCTCGACATCGCCCAGGGGCTCCTGGACGGGCAGGGCGCGGGCATCCGGTTGCGGGATATCCTGCCGCGTGTGCTGTCGGCCGGCCAGCCGGCGGGGGTGCTGACCGTCGAGGGCGCCCGGCTGCTCGATCCGTCCGGACGCATCCCGGCCGGGACGCCTTGCTGCCCGCCGGAGGGCGACGCCGGCACGGGCATGGTCGCCACGAACGCGGTGGCTCCGCGCACCGGCAACGTGTCGGCGGGCACGTCCATCTTCGCGATGGTCACCCTGGAGCGGCCGCTGCCGCACCAGCATCCCGAGATCGACCTGGTCACCACGCCCGTGGGTGATCCGGTGGCGATGGTGCACTGCAACAACGGCGCGTCCGAAATCGACGCCTGGGCCCGCGTCTTCGGCCAATTCGCGGCCCGCGCCGGCCACGAGGTCAATCCCGGCCAGGTCTTCGGAACGCTCTTCGAGGCGGCCTTGGACGGCGAACCTGACGGCGGCGGCTTGCTGGCCTACAACTATTTGGCCGGCGAGCCGGTCACCGGCTTGACGCAGGGCCGCCCGCTGATCGTGCGCGCCCCCGATTCCCGACTCGACCTGCCCAACCTGGCCCGTACCTTGATCATGTCGGCCTTCGCCACGCTCAGCCTGGGCATGCGCACGCTGACCGATGAGGGCGTCCAGGTCGACGCGCTGCGCGCCCAGGGTGGCATGTTCGCCACGCCCGGGGTGGCCCAGCGGTTGCTGGCTGCGGCCCTCGGTGTCCCGGTCGAGGTGGCCGCAACGGCCTCCGAAGGGGGAGCCTGGGGCATGGCGGTGCTGGCGGGGTACGCGGCAGATTCGCACGGTTTGGGCCTGGCCGATTACCTGGCCCAGGTGGTCTTCGCCCACGAGCAGGTCGCCACGGTGGCACCCGATGAGGCCGACGAGGCGGGCTTCGCGCGGTTCCTCGACAGCTACCGCAAGGGCCTAGCGATCCAGCGTGTCGCGATGACGCTGTGAGCAACTGGGCTAGTGAAGGTCGGTTCTTCGATGTACATGGGTGCACAAAATGTGACCGATACGTGTTCGCTCTGGGCATATGTGTGTCGTTAAGGTATTTGGCATTACATGGGGTGCAGTGCTGGTAACGTCACCCCATGATTCTCCCGCAAACACCTGCGGTTATGCTGCGGCAACTGCACAAGAACTTCGGCGATGTGCAGGCCGTGGCCGGCATCGACCTGACGATCAACCCTGGCGAGGTGGTGGCGTTGCTCGGGCCTAACGGCGCGGGCAAGACGACCACGCTCGACATGGTGCTGGGCCTGGGGGAACCCACGTCGGGCAGTGTGCAGGTCGGCGGCCTGACTCCGCGCCAGGCGGTCGATGCCGGACGTGTCGCGGCCGTGACCCAGACCGGGGGCCTGCTCTCCGACATCACCGTCTACGACCACATCCGCCTGGTGGCCGACCTGTTCGGCTACGGCAAAGACCGCGCCGAGCAGGTGATGCAGCAATCCGGCGTCACCGCCATCGCCAAGCGCAAGGTGCAGGTCTGCTCGGGCGGTGAGAAACAGCGCCTCAAGCTGGCGATGGCCCTGGTCAGCGACCCGGATCTGATGATCCTGGACGAGCCGACCACGGGCATGGACGTGGCGGCCCGGCAAGACTTCTGGGCCGACATCCACGACCAGGCCCTCGGCGGGCGCACGGTCATCTTCGCCACGCACTACCTGGAGGAGGCCGACGAGTTTTCCGACCGCGTCGTGGTGATCTCGTCGGGCAAGATCGTGGCTGACGGGACCACCGCCGAGATTCGCGCGCTGGCGTCCGGACGCAGCGTCCAGGCAGACTTCGCCTCGACCGAGGCTGCTCAGGCCGCGGCTCAGGGGCTGGCCGGGCTGGTGTTGTCGGCCAAGGCGCAGGGGCCGCGCCTGATTGCGCACGCCGAAGACTCCGATCCGGTCGTCAAGGCGGTCTTCGCCGCCGGCGGCCACGACGTGTTGGTCGCATCGCTCGGTCTGGAGGACGCCTTCCTCCAGCTCACCCAGCAGGAGGATGAAGCATGACCGCCGTTCCCGTACAGACCCGATCCACGCATCCGCGCCACGGCATCAGCTGGGTCTACACCGTCATCGAGCTGAAGCGCGCGGCCACCCGCGGCGTGACGCTCTTCTTCTGCGTGCTCATGCCCATCATGTTCTACCTGCTCTTCGGGTCGATGAGCGGCATGGACCAGCCCGACGGTCGGGGTAACGCCAACGCCGCGATGCTGGCGTTCATGGCCTTCTACGGCGCCTCGATGACGGCGGCCACGCAGGCGCTGACGATCGCGTCCGAACGCCCGTTGGGCTGGAACCGGGCGCTGCGTCTGACGCCGATGCGGCCGTGGGCCTATATGGTGACTAAGAACGTGACGTCGTTGATTGCCTCGCTGGTCAGCGTGGGCATCCTGTACCTCGTGGCGGCGATCGTCAGCCGGGCGCACATGCCGGGCTGGATGTGGCTGGCGGCGGTGGGCATCGCGATGCTGGGCGCGTTGACGTTCGGAGCGCTCGGCCAGACGATCTGCCTCGCGATCAAGTCGGACGTCGCCACGGGCCTGATCATCCCGATCCTGCTGATCTGCTGCTTCCTGTCGGGTGTGTTCGCGATCCCGATGTCCGGTGCGTTCTTCGAGGTCTTGCAGAAGATCGTGCCGATGGGCGGCATGGTCAACCTGACGCTGGCGATGTTCGGCCCAAACGTGACGATCAACGACACCGGCGGCATGGCGGTGGGGGATTGGCGCATCTGGGTCAACCTGATCGGCTGGATCGTCGTGCTCTTCGCGGCTGCGGGTCTGGCTTGGCGCCGCGACACCCGGCGCCAGTGAGTCTGCATCCCGCGGTTGTATACAGCGGGCACAATAGGGTCATGTGCATCTCCCGGATGTCCATGACCTTGGCACCCCCCGAGGCAGAAACCGAGCAGAACACGGCGCGCGCCGTGGAGCCTGACGTGCCCTGGATCACCATCGTCTGGAACGATCCGGTCAATCTGATGAGCTATGTGGCCTACGTCTTCTCCACGTACTTCGGCTATTCGAGCGACCAGGCCGAGGTGCTGATGCTGCGCGTGCATAACGAGGGCCGCGCGGTGGTGTCCCACGGTGGGCGCGAGCAGATGGAGTGCGACGTCGGCGCGATGCACAATTACGGCCTGTGGGCGACGATGGAGCGTGAGCAGCGGTGAGTGTGCACATCTCGTCGTCTGGCGTGTTGGTGGTCGGGTTGAGTCCGGACGAGGTCGTCGTCTTGCGCACCATGATCGACATGGTGTGCCGCGTCTGCAACGACCCGGCGTTCGGGGAGCCCGTGCACGCCCCGTCCGATGACGCGTCGCCCGAGGACCTGCTTGCGCAGCTGGAGCGCGCGTGGACGGACGTGCCGGACAGCGAGGCCACGCCGCGCGATGCGGCCGCCCGCCGGCTGTTCCCCGACGCCTGCCCCACCGATCAGGCGGTCTCGCACGACTTCCGGCGGCTGACGCTGGCCGATCAGCGGCTGGCCAAGATCATGGCCGCCGACGTGGTGCTCGCCGGGCTGGACCGGGCGGA
>WRGV01000135.1 GCA_009787035.1 Propionibacteriaceae bacterium
ACCCACCGGCGCCATTCGGGCCGTGATTTCGGCCGCGTTGGCGGCATCGTCGCCGACGGCTTCGTCCCCGTCAGGGGACGCCACACTCACATGCGACCGCGCCGACAGACCACCGGGCATCCAGCGCGGCGCCCGATCGCGCCTCGACGAATCAGCCATCCGCGTCCTCCTGTGGCAACACCGAACAATGTATTCTGATCTACCCTAGCCCACCGTGCCAGCCAGCCCCATCAGGCCTGGCCACGCCGTTTTCAGCTATTCGGACGCCGTTGCGGCATCCCCCGCCGTTTCCGGCGTGGTGCCGTCCGTGTCGTCCGCACCCGGTTCGTCCAACCCTGGATCGTCAGATTCCGGATCGTCCTGCTCCGGATCATGCGCGATCGCGATGACGCGATCCTTCCCGCGCACGTTCACGAAGCGCACACCCATGGTATCGCGGCCCTTGACGGGGACCTCATCCACCTGACTGCGGGTGATCTGTCCCGATTCGCGGATCGCCATGACCTTGTCGCCAGCCTGGACGACCAGCGCCCCGACCAGCTCGCCGCGGTCGTCCGTCAGCTTCATGGCCTTGATGCCCAGGCCGCCGCGATTCTGGACGCGGTAGCTTGCCACGCTCGAGCGCTTGGCGTAGCCGCCGTCGGTCACCGTGAAGACGAACGGGCCCTGATCATCGATCTGATCATCCTCGGCCTGATCATCGGATTGATCATCGTCGGGCGCGCCGCCTGCGGACACGACGGCCATCGCCAGCAGCGAGTCGTCGTCGCGGAACCGCATGCCGGTGACGCCCGAAGTCGGACGCCCCATCGGCCGCAATTGATCATCGGAGCACGGGAATCTGATCGCCTGTCCCAGCCGGCTGATCAACAGCATGTCGTCGTCCGGGTTGGCCAGTTCGGCGCCGACCAGTTCGTCGTCCTCGTCGCGGAAGTTGACCGCGATCAGGCCCGCCTGGCGCGGCGAGTCGTACAGCCCCAGGGCCGTCTTCTTCACCAAACCGCGCCTGGTCGCGAGCACCAGGTACGCGGCGTCCTCGTACGAACGCAGCGCCAGCACCTGCGCGATGCGCTCGTCCGGCAGGAAGCTCAGCAGCCCGGCGACGTGCCCGCCCTTGGCGTCGCGGCCGCCCTCGGGCAGCTGCCAGGCCTTGATGCGGTACACCCGTCCCATGGTCGTGAAGAACAGGATCCAGTGGTGCTTCGTCGTCGTGAACAGGTGCGCGACCTCGTCCTGTTCGCGCAGCTTCGCGCCACGAACTCCCTTGCCACCACGCTTTTGGACGCGGTACTCAGCCAGCGGCGTCTGCTTGACGTACCCGCCCATCGTGACGGTGACCACCACGTCGTCGTCGGGGATGAAGTCCTCGTCCGAGAAATCGCCCTCGGCGGCGATGATCTTGGTGCGGCGCTCGTCGCCGTACCTGTCGGTGATCTCTTGCAGCTCGGTGCCGATGATCGCGCGCTGGCGCTCCTCGTGGGCCAGGATGTCCTTCAGATCGGCGATCAGTGCCTCCAGCTCCGAGAGGCGATCCATGATCTTCTGGCGCTCCATGGCGGCCAGGCGGCGCAGCTGCAGATCGAGGATCGCCGTCGCCTGCACGTCGTCGATATCCAGCAGGTTCTTCAGGCCCTCGCGCGCCTCGTCGGTCGTCTTGGACGCCCTGATCAACGCGATCACTTCGTCCAACGCATCCAGCGCCTTGGCGTAGCCGCGGTAGATGTGCGCCTGCCGCTCGGCCTCGGCCAACTGGAAGCGGGTGCGCCGATTGATCACGATCAGCTGATGATCAACCCAGTACTTGATGAATTGATCAAGGCGCAACGTGCGCGGCACGCCGTCCACCAGCGCCAGCATGTTGCAGCCGAAGGTGTCCTGCAGGCCGGTGTGCTTGTACAGGTTGTTGAGCACGACGCGCGGCTGGGCGTCGCGCTTCAAGGTGATGACAAGGCGTTGTCCCGTTCGGGCGGACGAATCGTCCCGCATCTCCGCGATGCCGGTGATGCGGCCCGCGTTGACCAGCTCGGCGATCTTCTGCGCGAGCGTGTCCGGGTTGCACATGTACGGCAGCTGGGTGGCGACCAGCGTCGTGCGTCCGTGCTTGTCCTCTTCGATGTTGACCACCGCGCGCATGATCACCGAGCCGCGGCCGGTGCGGTACGCGTCCTCGATGCCCTTGCGGCCGACGATCTGCGCGCCGAGCGGGAAGTCGGGGCCCTTGATGCGGGCCATCGAGGCCTCCAGCAGCTCCTGCGGCGTCGCGTCCGGATGCTGCAGCGCCCACTGCACGGCCTCGTTGACCTCGCGCAGGTTGTGTGTCGGGATGTTCGTCGCCATGCCGACGGCGATGCCCGTCGAGCCGTTGACAAGCAGATTCGGGAATCGCGCCGGCAGCACCGTCGGCTCGGTCTCGCGGTTGTCGTAGTTCGGGGCGAAGTCGACGGTGTCGGCGTCGATGTCGCGCACCATCTCCATGGCCAGCTGGGCCATGCGGCACTCGGTGTATCGCATGGCGGCCGCGGGGTCGTTGCCCGGCGAGCCGAAGTTGCCCTGCCCGGCGACCAGCGGCGCGCGCATGACCCACGGCTGCGCCAGGCGCACGAGCGTGTCGTAGATGGCCGAGTCGCCGTGCGGGTGGTACTTGCCCATGACCTCGCCGACCACGCGCGAGCACTTGTTCCAGCCGCGGTCGGGGCGATACCGCCGTCGTACATCGCATACAGGACGCGGCGGTGCACCGGCTTGAGGCCGTCGCGCACGTCGGGCAGCGCCCGGCCCACGATGACGCTCATCGCGTAGTCGAGGTAGCTGGACGCCACCTCGTGCTGCAGGTCCACCGGCTCGATGACCCCGCCGGCAGTCGGCGCGACGATCCCGTCGGCGGCCTGCTCAAATGCGGCGTCTTCAGGTGTGGACGCGTCGTCCTGGCTCGGCTCCGTGGGTTCGATTGGCGTATCGCTCATCGGTTCATGCCCTTATCTGCTGGATCGGACTGTGTATGTACGTGTGGGGGTTGCGCGTTCCGGCTACGGCGGATGGTCGTCGCAACACAGCGAGGCGCCATGATCGTCACTGCGTCAGATGTCAAGGAAACGCACGTCCTTGGCGTTGCGCTGGATGAAGTGGCGGCGATCCTCGACGCCCTCGCCCATCAGCAGGGTGAAGATCTGGTCGGCGGCCGCGGCGTCGTCCACCGTCACCTGCAGCAGGCGGCGGCGCTGCGGATTCATCGTGGTCTCCCACAGGTCGGCGGCGTCCATCTCGCCGAGGCCTTTGTATCGCTGGATCGGGTTGACCTGTGGCAACTTCTTCCCGCTTGCCAGGCCGTCGTCGCGCAGTTTGTCCCGCTGCTCGTCGTTGTACGCCAGCTCGTGCGGCGCATTCGACCAGCGCAGCCGGAACAAGGGGGGTTGTGCGAGGTAGACGTGCCCCGCATCGACCAGCGGCTTCATGAACCGGAAGAGCAGCGTCAGCAGCAGCGTCCGGATGTGCGAGCCGTCCACATCGGCATCGGCCATCAGGATGATCTTGTGGTAGCGCAGCTTGTTGAGATCGAAGTCGTCGCCCTCCAGCTGCTCGCTGGCCACGCCGGTGCCGAGCGCAGAAATGATCGCCTCGACCTCCTTGTTGGCGTAGATCTTGTCGTTCGAGGCCTTCTCGATGTTCAAAATCTTGCCTCGCAGCGGCAGGATCGCCTGCGTGCGCGGATCGCGTCCACCCTTGGCGGAGCCGCCGGCCGAGTCGCCCTCGACGATGAAGATCTCGCACTCTTCGGGGCGCGTGGACGAGCAGTCGGACAGCTTGCCCGGCAGCCCGGCGCTGCCCAGCAGCCCCTTGCGGTTGCGCGCGATGTCGCGGGCCTTGCGGGCGGCGATGCGGGCGGACGCGGCGGCCAGCGCCTTCGCGACGATCCGCTTGCCGTCGCTGGGGTTGCGCTCCATCCAGTCGCCCAGGCGCTCGTTGACCACGCGCTGCACGAACCCGCGCGCCTCGGTGTTGCCGAGCTTTGTCTTCGTCTGGCCCTCGAACTGCGGCTCGGCCAGCTTGATCGACACGATCGCCGTGAGGCCCTCACGGATGTCGTCGTTCGAGACGCGATCCTCGCGCTTCTTGATCATGCCCCACAGCTCGCCCCACTTGTTGATCGTGTTGGTGAGCGCCGCGCGGAAGCCCTCCTCGTGGGTGCCGCCCTCCTGCGTGTTGATCGTGTTGGCGAACGTGTGCAGGCTGTTGACGTACGTCGTGTTCCACTGCATCGCGATCTCGACGCCCATCTTGGCCTCGGCGTTGTGCGCCTCGACGTCGATGACCGGCGTCAGCGGCTCGCGCGCGCCCATCAGGTACCGGACGTAGTCGACCAGCCCCTGCTGATAGCAGAAGGTTTGCGTGATCTGGTTGCCGTCCTCATCGGTGCGCCCGGTGCGGCAGTCGGTCATGGTGATCGACAGGCCCTTGTTCAAGAAGGCGTACTCGCGCAGGCGCGTGACCAGCGTCTCGTAGCTGAAGTTGGTCGTCTCGAAGATCTCGGGCGAGGGGTAGAACGTGATGATCGTGCCGGTCTCGTCGGTCGCCTCCCCCTGGACGACGGGGCCGGTCGGCGTGCCGAGCTCGAAGCTCTGCGTCCAGTGGTAGCCGTCGCGCTTGACCTCGGCCGTGAACGTGCTCGACAGCGCGTTGACGACGGACGATCCCACGCCGTGCAGGCCGCCGGACACCTTGTAACCGCCGGTGCCGAACTTGCCGCCGGCGTGCAGCACCGTCAGCACGACGGTCAGCGTCGAGATGTGCTCGGTCGGATGCTCGGCGACCGGGATGCCGCGGCCGTCGTCTGTGACGCGGCAGCCGCCGTGGTCCAAGAGCTCGACCAGGATGTTGTTGCAGTAGCCGGCCAGCGACTCGTCCACCGCGTTGTCGACGATCTCGTAGACCAGGTGGTGCAGGCCGCGCTCGCCCGTCGAGCCGATGTACATGCCGGGGCGCTTGCGGACGGCCTCCAGCCCCTCCAGCACCTGGATCGACGAGGCGTCGTACGGGTCTTCGACCGTCAGATCCGCGGCGGTGTCGTCGAGTTCGTACTCCGGCGCCTCGTCGTCCTCCGGGACGTCGTCGATGGGTGCGATCTGCGGATCGGTCACAAATGCTCCTCGCTGTGAGATGGGCGCAGCACGGCAGGGCGACTACGGCGAATGGGATTTCGCTGCGACGCGGCTGTCGCGCCGGTGTCCGGCTACACCCGGTGTGCGCACCAGGCTCGGCCGGAGCGGGTGCGGTGCGCAAGCGCTGCAGGCCAACTCCGTCTATTCTACCATTTTCGTGTGTGATCGTCCACGTTCGGACGGGTCGCTCACAGACGACATGGCGCTGTGCGGGCCTCCAGGGCCCATCCAAGGGCCGTAACCCCTTGATGGGTACCTCCCCGCACACCGGGGCATCGTGGCTCCAGCGCGCCTCGCGAAGACCCCTGCGAAGCTCCGCCGCGCAGACAGCCGTCCTCGGTTCCGACTCGAATCGGCGGCGGCGCATGCCGATAC
>WRGV01000136.1 GCA_009787035.1 Propionibacteriaceae bacterium
GTGGGCCTGCCGCTCGACTGGTCGAGCCTGAGCGGCAAGACGGTGTTGGTCACCGGCGCCTCGGGCATGATCGGCTCGTTTCTGATCGACGTGCTGGTGGCGGTTGGCCGCGCGCGCGGTGTGGAGTGCCGGGCGATCGGGCTGGCCCGCGACGAGGCCCGGCTGCGCCGTCGGTTCGGCGTTGCGGCGGGGGCGGACGACACCGCCTTGCGGCTGGTGGGCATGGACGTCACCAAGCCCTGGCCGGACGCGTTGCCCCCGGCCGATTTCGTCATCCACGCCGCGAGCAACACGCACCCGGTCGCGTACGCGACCGATCCGGTCGGCACGGTGATGACCAACGTGCAGGGCACGCTGAACGCGCTCGGATACGCCGTGCGCAGTCACGCGACACGGGCATGTTTCGTGTCCACCGTCGAGATTTATGGCGACGGCCGGCCGGGGCAGCGCCCGTTCGCCGAGGCCGATCTGGGCTATCTGGATTGCAACACTGTGCGGGCGGGCTACCCCGAGGGCAAGCGCGTCGGAGAGTCGCTGTGCCAGGCGTTCCGCAGCCAGCACGGCATCGAATGCGTCATCCCGCGGCTGCCGCGCGTGCTCGGGCCGACGGTGCTGCCGGACGACTCGAAGGCATCGTCCCAATTCATCGCCAAGGCCGTCGCCGGCGAGGACATCGTCCTCAAGAGCCCCGGCGAGCAGCACTACTCGTACCTGTACGTCGCCGATGCGGTGGCGGGGCTGCTGACGTGCCTGCTGGCGGGGCAGGACGGCCAGGCGTACAACGTCGCAGACCCGGGCTGGGATCTCCATCTGCGCGAGCTGGCCCAGGCGGCGGCCGAGGTGGCCGGCACCCGGGTGATCTTCGACCTGCCTGACGAGGTGGAGCGGCGCGGTTTCTCCGCCGCGACCACCGCGCTGCTGGACGGCACCAAGCTGGCCGGGCTCGGCTGGGCACCCCTGTTCGACGTGCCGACGGCCCTGGCGCATACGGTGGCTATCTTGAAAGAATCGGATTCGCACGGGGTGTGAGGACGGCCCGGTGTGGACGGGGGCCGGGGCAGGCGTGGACGAGACGGGGGTCACCGCATCCAAGAGCCTTGATGGCAAGGCGATACGCCAGGATGAGCATCGCCGTCCGCGCTAGTCGTCGGGCCTCGTGGCTGTGCTCATCGTCGTGGGTGCGCTGCTGAGCCTGGGTGCCTGGAGTCTGGCGTCCCCGGTCGGCGGATCCCCGGACACCGTGTGGTGGCCAGCCACGGGCGCGAGACGGTGACGCCCTACAGCCGGCCCGCGCGCCGCGCCGGCGCATCGCGTACGGCGAACAGGCATGCCAGGGCTGCGGCGAAGGCCACCGAGCCGGCGATCCAGACGAACATCGGTGAGCCGACGCCGGTGGGCCAGGCGGGCACGCCCGAGCTCATGACCAGCGTCGGGTGGGCGAGGTCGACGACGTAGCGCTGGATCGTCGTGTGCAACGCCATGCAGTTCGCGGCGGCAAGCAGCCCGAAGGCCGCCAGCGTGGGCAAGGGGGGCAGCGGATCGGCGCCGGTGGCGTCGCGGCGCATCATCGCGATCGCGAACACCACGATGAGCAGCGGGGCCATGTAGCGGCCCTGGAGGCCGGCATTCTCAAGTCGGGCGAAGCTGGCCTGGGCGACGTACAGCGGCAGCGCGACGGTGACGAAGCCGACGCCGAGGAAAGCCACCAGCTTGCGCCTCGTCCAGCGGTGCGCAATGCCCCAGACGAACAGGCCGAGGGCCACGCCCACGCCCAGCGCTCCGTTGAGCGTCGACACCCAGAAATCGGGGTAGCCCAACCGCGGCAGCCACAGCTGGTCGAGCAGCAGGGGCAGCTGGGTGATGTTGTGCCACAGCAGGCCGAGCTCGGTGATGTTCCGCGGGCCTTGCGCCGACAGGGCCATGCCCGTCTCGGGGGCGAGCACCTCGCTCTGCTGGGCGGACAGGAATCCGATGACGCCGACCACGAAGACGGCGGCCAGTGCGACGAGCTGCCCGCGCAGCCCGCGCCAGGCCTGCGCGGCGGCACGGGGACGCAACGGCCGTGGCCGAGGCAGGTGGATCACCGCGACCGCCGCCGCCGTCAGGGCGGACATGGCGGCGCAGTCGGCTCGTGACAGCGCCGACAGCACGACCCCCACGACGGCGAGCGCGCCCAGCGCGACGCGTCTGGTTCGGGTCCGTCCGACGAAGACGCCCGTCAGGCCGAAGAAGACCGTCAACACGCCGGCGATGCCCCAGGCGCTGGGGTTCACCGAGGTGATGGTGTAGAAGCACAGGGGCACGAACGTCGCGGCAATCGTGTAGACGAGCAGCCGACGCCAGGCCGGCGGCAGCAGGCAGCACAGTGCCGCGATCAGGCCGAGCGCCAGCAACGCGTTGGTGATGCGGATGGCCCATACCGAGCCCAGGTAGTTGTCGCTGACGAACAGGTGCATCACGTGGTAGTAGCCGCCGGGATACTGGCCGATGTTGTGGCGGAAGGTCGCCTCCATCGCGTTGGGCACGTACGGGACGGGGCAGTGGGCGTCGTCCGACTTCAGCGCGTCGATGCACGACGAGCTGGCGGCGATGGCCTGGGGCACGGCGATCAACGGGGCACCGGTGGGGCTGTGGCCGACGATTGCGCACGTCGTGCCGGCCGGGCCGGGGCACCAGACCGAGTCCAGATGCCAGTCCTCATCGGCGCCCGCTCCGATGGGTGAGGCGACGATCCACGACAGGCAAGCCCCCAGCAGGCCCACGATGACGATGACCCAGACCCACAGCCGAGGCCGACGGATCAAGGACGGGCGTGGCGCATCGGCCGGCACGGGCATTCCCCTGTCTTCGTGAATGTGTTCACGCCACGATAGCACCGGCCAATAAGGCGTTATGAAGTCGCCGCGGGCGCGGGGCGAGAGAGTCGGATGGATCGGACGATAAACTTGGGTGCAGCACGTCATCGGCGACCCAGACAAGAGGGGAAATCATGAAGGTTCTGATCACTGGGGGCGCCGGGTTCATCGGCGCCAACTTCGTCCACCAGACGCTTGCCGACAGGCCGGACGCGCAGGTCACGGTGCTGGACAAGCTGACGTACGCGGGCAACAAGGCATCGCTGGACGACGTGGCCGACAAGATCACCTTCGTGCAGGGCGATGTGGCCGACCCGGATGTCGTCGATCCGCTGGTCGCCGATTCCGACGTCGTGGTGCACTTCGCCGCCGAGTCGCACAACGACAACTCGCTGAACGATCCGTCCCCGTTCATCCGCAGCAACCTGGTGGGCACGTTCCAGCTGCTGGAGGCCGTGCGCCGCCACGGCGTGCGCTACCACCACATCTCGACCGACGAGGTCTACGGCGACCTGGCCCTCGACGACCCGGCCAAGTTCACGCCGGGCACGCCGTACAACCCGTCCTCGCCCTATTCGGCGTCCAAGGCGGGCAGCGACCTGCTGGTGCGCGCCTGGGTGCGCAGCTTCGGCGTGGCCGCCACGATCAGCAACTGCTCCAACAACTACGGCCCCTACCAGCACATCGAGAAGTTCATCCCGCGCCAGATCACCAACCTGATCGACGGGGTGCGTCCGAAGCTGTACGGCGCCGGGCTCAACGTGCGCGACTGGATCCACGTGCTCGACCACAACCGCGCCGTCTGGACGATCATCGACAAGGGCCGCATCGGCCAGACCTACCTGATCGGCGCCGACGGCGAGCTGAACAACGTCCAGGTCGTCGAGATGATCCTGGAGCTCATGGGCCACGACCCGCACGACTACGACCACGTCAACGACCGCGCGGGCCACGACCGCCGCTACGCGATCGATGCGTCCAAGCTGCGCGACGAGCTCGGCTGGACGCCGCAGTACACCGACTTCCGTGACGGTCTGGCCCAGACCATCGCGTGGTACCGGGACAATGAGTCCTGGTGGCGCCCGCAGAAGGCCGCCACCGAGGCGAAGTACGCCGCCCAGGGCCAGTAGGGACGTCCGCGGTGGCGCACGACGCGGACGCCCCGGCGACGGCGCAGCCCGGGCAGATTCGCGACATTCAGGTGCTGCTGTCCACGTACAACGGCCACAGGTACCTGGAGGAGCAGCTGGCTAGCCTGCGCGCCCAGACCGTGGCGGGCCGCATGCGGGTTCTCGTGCGCGACGATGGCTCGACCGACGGCACGCCGGAATTGGTGCGCGCGTTCGACCCCGGCGATCTGGTCGTCGAGGTGATCGCCGGCGAGAACGTGGGCGTCATCGCGTCGTTTGCGGCGCTGCTGCGCGCGGCCGACCGCGACGCCGACGTGTTCCTGCTGTGCGACCAGGACGACGTCTGGCTTCCCGACAAGGTGGAATGTGCGGCCGACGCGGTGCGGGCGCAGCGCAGCGACGTTCCCGTGCTGTACTGCGGACGTTCCACGATCACCGACGCCGCGCTGCGTCCGATCGGGGTGACCGATGCCGCGCCGAAGGGCCCCTCGTTCGTCAACGCGCTGCTGCACAACATCTCACCGGGCCACACGATGGCCATGAATCGTGCGCTGCTCGTGCTCGGCGCCGAGACGCTGCGCCCCACGCAGGTGTTCATCCACGACTGGTGGCTGTACCAGCTGGCGGCCGGGTTGGGCCAGGTGGTGGTCGATCCGACGCCGCACGCGCTGTACCGGATGCACTCCGACAACGAGCTGGGCTACCTGACCACGCCGTGGCAGCGGTTCTGGGGCGGCGTGCACCGCGTGCTGACGCTCGATCGCACGGTCTGGAGCCGCCAGGCGTACGCGCTGTGGGACGCGGTGGGGCAGCAGCTGAGCCCGGCGGATCGGCGCACGCTGCTGACGTTCCTCGACCAGCACAGTCTGGCCGCGCGCCTGCGGTTCCTGCGCCGGTACGGCTTCGTGTATCAGACCAAGGACTTCCCGGTGGTCGCGTCCACGCTGTTCGCGTTGGGCCGCTACCGCGACAAGACGCTGCCGCTAGGGGCGCGATAATCCGCCGTTAGTCTGGTTCGAGTTCGGCCTCACCGACACGGGCGGGCGGCGCCGTCGTGATCGGGGTGATGCGGGGATGTCGGCTGCCTCGGATTGTCGCGATCTGTGATCGGTGTTTACTGACAGGCTCGATAGAAGGCTGGAAACCTCTAGAAAAGACGCAAAATGTCGGCACAGGGTCTGTTTTATGAGCCGCCTATCCCGTAGCGTTGGTCCCATCAAGGTCTCCGATTGTCCTGATTGCGCACCCCGTGACCCTGTCCCTCCGCGAAAGGATCATCATGAAACGTGCCCTCCCCGTCATCGTGGGCGCCGCTCTCGTCATCGCCACAGCCGCTCTGTCGGCGCCCCTGGCATTCGCCGACGAGCCTCCGGTCTCCGACGATGCCACGACGGCCATCACGACCACCAACGCCACGATCACCGACACCGATGCTGCGGTGACCGTGGATGCTGCGGCTACCGATGCTGCGGTGACCGTGGATGCTGCGGCTACCGATGCTGCGGCGACCGACACTGATGCTGTGGCGACCGACACTGATG
>WRGV01000137.1 GCA_009787035.1 Propionibacteriaceae bacterium
CGGTCAAGACCGACAGGTCGGCTGGCTCGGGCCCGGTCTGCAGCGCGATCGGGTCGATCAGGCGCGTTCCGACGCCCTCGCGACGGATCTGGATCAGGTAGGCGCGGGCACTGTAGCGGTAGCTTTGGGCGCGCTCGGTGTCGAGGGCGACGGGTCCGGACGCGGCCGCGAGGTCGTCAACGAGAGCGGCGAACGCCTGCGGCGTGTCAACGACGCTGGGCAGTCCGTCGCGTGGAGTCACCTGCACCGGTGGAGCGGAAACGGTCACAAGACTCGATTCGTTATGAACTAGGCAACAAAGCCTAGTGCAGGTGTGCCCACAGGAGGTAAGCCGGCCGCGATGCACAGCAGTTCCTGCCAGGCCGCCAGATGGGGCCGCAGGTCGGGTGTGCCGTCGAACAGCGGCGTCCAGGAGCAGCGGATCTCGATCTCGGCCCGGTCGGGCTGGTCGGACAGGCCGCCGAAGCCGCGTCCGTTGATGGTGGTCACGGTTCCGGACTCGGCCGTGTACGTGCAGCCCGCGTGGCGCAGCGCATCGGTCAGCCACGTCCAACCGACATCGATGAGCAGGGGATCGGCGGCCATCGCGGTGTCGACNTCCGCCTGTGTCAGGCTGACGCAGCGGTAGCAGCCCTCCCAGGCGTCGTTTCCGGCCGGATCGTGCAACACGATGAGGCGGCCCGAGGCCAACTCCCGGTCGTGCTGGGGCAACTCGGCCTCGATGGCCAGCGAATAGGGTGCCACCTTCTGCGGCGAGCCCACCTCGACGACATGCATGCCATCGCGCCACACGAACTCGTGCACCTGGGCCCGGACTGTGCCGAAGTCCACTCCGGGCAGGCTCAACAGATGCGGGGACGACATGCCTTTTACCGTAGCGGTAGCGCCCGCGTCCGTCCGGACGGCGCGCCGATGGCTAGCCCGCCCGGCCTAGGCGGCGGGATCCAGCGTCAGGCAGATCGAGTTGATGCAGTAGCGCAGATCGGTGGGGGTGGGGTATCCCTCGCCCGCGAAGACGTGGCCCAGATGGCTGCCGCAGCGCGCGCAGCGGACCTCGGTGCGCACCCGCCCGGGGATGGAGCGATCCTCGTGGTAGGTGACGCGGTCTTCGGCCGCGGTCGTGAAGAAGCTCGGCCAGCCGCAGTGCGACGCGAACTTGGTGTCGCTGGTGAACAGATCGGCGCCGCATGCCCGGCAGCGGTAGGTGCCCGTCGTCGTCGTGTCGGTGTAGGCCCCGGTGAATGCCTGCTCGGTGCCACCCTGGCGCAGCACCCGGTACTCCAGCGGGGTCAGCCGGCAGCGCCACTCGGCGTCCGTGGTGGGAAACGGTTGCTCAGTCATGGGAGGATCCTTCACCTTTCGCGCAGCTGTGATCCTACTCGGTGCCGTGCCCGCCGGGTGTCGGCGCACCCAACTGGAGGTACATGCGTTTCATACTTGACGCATGAGTGACATGCGCACGCACCGCCTCCCGCCTCTGCGATCGGCCAGCTTGTCGGCAGCGTTGCGGTGTCCGCAGGGCGTGGTGGACGTGGTGCGCGACTTCGACCCGAGAGCCACGACGCTGTTCCCGGGCCGGGGACAGGAGGACGCGCGAGCGCAGGCAGACCTCGTGCGTCCCATCCTGGACGACCTCCAGGGCAGGCTGCGTGCCCAGGGTGTGGACGACCCGCACGCCCAGCGCGTGCTCCTGGTGCTGCAGGGCATGGACACGTCCGGTAAGGGCGGGGTCGTGCGGCACGCAATCGCCATGATGGATCCCGAGGGTGTGCGCGTCCACGCGTTCAAGGCGCCGACGCCGGTCGAGCGGGAACACGACTTCCTGTGGCGGGTGCGCCGGGCGCTGCCCGAGCCGGGGATCATCGGCGTCTTCGACCGCTCGCACTACGAGGATGTGCTCGTGCAGCGCGTCGAGCACATGGCCAGCCCCGACGAGATCGAGCGCCGGTACGGGGCGATCAACGATTTCGAGCGCGAGGTGGCCGCCTCGGGCACGCGCGTCGTCAAGTGCTTTCTCAACATATCGCGCGCCGAGCAGAAGCGGCGCCTGGCTCAGCGGCTGGATCCGTCCGGTGCGAAGTACTGGAAGTACGATCCCGGCGACCTGGATGTGCGGGCCAAGTGGGACGAATACATGGCGGCGTACGGGCTGGCGCTGCAGCGCTGCAACCAGGACGAGGCGCCGTGGTTCGTGATCCCGTCGGACCACCGGTGGTATCGCAACTGGGCCGTGGCGCGCGTGCTCGCCGAGACGCTGTCGTCCATGAACCTCACCTGGCCGCCGGCGCGCTTCGATGTGGCCCGGGAACGCGAGAGGGTCGCGAACAGCTAGGGGTCACTCGTTGACGGCGGCGTCCAGACCGGTGTTGGCCTGGTCGCCCGCGTCCAACAGCTCCAGCGCCGAGACGGAATAGCGCGCCATGGCCAGGTCGAGCAGCCGCTCGTCCGCGCCGATGGGGGCGCTGACCGCGACGGCGCCGTGCGCGAGTGCCCGCTCAGCCTGCTCGACGAAGCTCCGGTCGGGGGCGAGAAAGAACGATCCGACGGCGATGAGCCGGCGTCCCTGGGCGCGCAACGCCGCGATGGCGGACGGAACGTCGTGCCCGGGTTGGTCGCCGTGCGCGAGCTGGACGGGCAGGTGATGGTGTGCGTGCCACTGGCGGGCGCGCCGGGCGATGAGGGCGGCCCCGCGCGGATCGCCGGCATCCTCCGCCGACAGCACGAGGCCATCCAGTTCGAGTGCGTGGCACGCCGACAGCGCCTGGCGCAGACGCAGGTCGAGCACGCTGAGCAGCTCACAGGCCGGGCCGATCGGGCGGGCTATCGTCAGGCGCATGTCCGGATGCGCGGCCTGCACCTGTTCGATCAGCTCGATCATGGGGTCGCGCGGATCGGTGGCGTGCGTGATGTCCAGCGGGACGAAGACCGCCTCGTCCACGCCCCGCACGCCCAGTGTTGCGATGACCTGTCCCGGCGTGGGGCTGCATCCCGTGGTGAACGCCAGGTGCACGGACAATCCGGGGCGCAGCTCCTGCATGCGCTTGCGCAATGCGTGGATGACCTGTGTTGCACTCGGCTCGCACGAGCCCGGTGCCAACAAGATCAACGCAGGTGCCGTCATCGGTTTGTCTCACCACTCTTTGGGTCGAAGCACGGCGCCATTGCCCTTGACAGCTAACTCTCAACCCAAAGAGCATGTCGGCGCAACAGCAATCCCAGCATTTGGACACAAATCCCATTATTCGGGCAGAACGTGCGCGCTATGTGTCAGTCCGGTGTCGCATCGCCGGGAGCAATCTTGGTGTGAAAGTGCCGGGCGCAGACGCGCTGAAACCGTCGTCATCGAGTGTGGGCGACACAGGGTTTGAACCTGTGACCTCTTCCGTGTCAGGGAAGCGCGCTACCGCTGCGCCAGCCGCCCAAGTGCTTGGGTTGGAGAGGTCGGGACGGGATTTGAACCCGTGTACACGGATTTGCAGTCCGTTGCCTCGCCTCTCGGCCACCCGACCAGCAGAGCCAGTCTCGCTGGAGAGACGCTCTCCGAGCGGACGACGGGATTTGAACCCGCGACCCTCACCTTGGCAAGGTGATGCTCTACCAGCTGAGCCACGTCCGCATGCGTCGGCGCTCCGACGCGACGTCAACCATAGCGGAGCTTCGGCGGCGACACAAACTCGACTGTCAACCCCCAAGTCAGCGCGATCTTGCCGATCGCGACTTCGTGGGCATGCGCACGATCTGCTACGATAAACCGCCGATGGGCACGGCACCGCAGAGCGGTTGCATCACCCTGAGGGCGATTGGCGCAGTGGTAGCGCGCTTCGTTCACACCGAAGAGGCCGGCAGTTCGAACCTGCCATCGCCCACGCGGAGTGGTCCACGACAGGGCCACCGCTTGCCGGGACTGACCTGGCACAATGGAGGTCGTTATGGCAATGACTTCCACACCCCGCACCGATCGTCCCTTCGCCGTGCTGTTCGACTTCGACGGCACCCTGGTCGACACCGAACCCATCTGGATGAGCAGCGAGATCGAGATCCTGGGTCGCTACGGCGTGCCGTGGACCCTCGACGATGCCCGACGCCTGTGCGGCACCTCGCGTGAGTACTCGGTGGACACGCTGATGGGCCAGATGGCCCGCCACGGGGCCGACATGACCGGGCTCGACCCGGATTCCTTCTACGCGGAGCTTTCGGGCATGGTCGCCCGCCGCATCGCCTCCGAAGACCTGCCGTTCCTGCCGGGCGCGGTCGAATTGCTGCATGCGTTGGCCCAGGAGGACGTGCCGTGCGCGCTCGTCTCGGCCAGCCCCGAGCCGATGCTGCGCCAGGCGCTGTCGCGCTTCCCGCACCACCCGCTGCGGGTGCTGATCAGCGGAAGCTCGGTCAGCGTTGGCAAGCCGGCGCCCGACGGCTACCTGTTGGCGGCGCGGCAGCTGGGCGTCGATCCTGCCGACTGCGTCGTCGTCGAGGACACCCTCTCGGGCACGCAGGCCGGGCTTGCGGCGGGCGCTGTGGTGGTCGCGGTGCCGGGCCAGCGTCCGATCCCCGATGCGCCGGGCATGGTGCGGGTGGATTCGCTGGAGGGCATGACGCCCGATGCGCTGCGGCGGCTGCGCGACGAGGTCCAGGCACGCGAGAAGGAAGAGGCGGCATTGCGATGAATCGAGCTGAGCCTGCGCCGATTATGCGGGCGGACGGGCGCCCGCGCACCGGGCCGCTGGAGGCGGGGGAGCGCGTGGGGCTGACGGACGCCAAGGGCAGTCGGCATTCCATCGTCTTGACGCCCGGTGCGGGGTTCCACACGACCAAGGGCGCCGTGGCGCACGACGACCTGATCGGCCAGCCGGACGGCTGCGTGGCCACCAGCGTCGGGGGCGCGCAGTTCCTGGTGATGCGCCCGCTGCTGAACGAGTACATGGTGTCGATGCCCCGACAGGCCGCGGTCGTGTATCCCAAGGATGCGGGTCAGATCCTCATGTGGGGCGACATCTTTCCCGGTGCCCGCGTGCTGGAGGCAGGCGTCGGCTCCGGGGCGCTGAGCCTGGCGCTGCTGCGCGCGATCGGCCCGGACGGTCACCTGACCAGCTACGAGCGCCGTCCCGAATTCGCCGACCAGGCCCGCAAGAACGTGCATGAGTTCCTGGGGGNGCTGCCGCAGCAGTGGACGGTCGTGGTCGGCGACCTGGCCACGGACATCGCCGACGACCCGGTCGACCGCGTCGTGCTCGACATGCTCGCGCCCTGGGAGTGCGTGGACGCCGTGGCGGGCCAGCTCGTCCCGGGCGGTGTGCTGACGGTCTATGTGACCACGACGACGCAACTGGGACGCGTGATGGACCAGCTGCGGGCCCACGGCGGCTTCACCGAGCCGCAGGCCCGTGAGGTGACCGTGCGTGACTGGCATGCCGAGGGCCTGGCCATCCGTCCGGCGCACGGATCCGGCGGCCACACGGGCTTCCTCGTGGTGGCCCGCCGCCTGGCCCCGGGGGTGGTCGCGCCGCTGCGCCGGCG
>WRGV01000138.1 GCA_009787035.1 Propionibacteriaceae bacterium
CACGGTGGTGCTGATCAGCCAGCCGATGATCGAGCCGGTGCTGGCGCGGGCGCCGCGGTTGAACAGGTTGTACGACGGCGGCAGCGGGTACTGCCAGATGGAGCTGGCCCAGCTGCCGGCGCCGAGGCCGCCGAGCAGCAGGGCGGCGCACAGGCCGATGGTGCCGGGCAGCACGTCCCAGCGTCGCCCCATGGCGGCGAACACGACGATGAACACGACCTGCAGCGTGCCGAAGATGAGCAGCATGGCCTGCACGCGGCCCCAGCGGTCGTCCCGGCCGGTGGCGCCTGTGAGGATCTGGGTGCCCAGGGCCGAGCCGTCGAAGCAGATGTCGGTGGTCGCGATGGACGACACGATCCAGGCGAGCGCGGCGGGCACGAGCGCCAGGAAGACGTGTCCGGGGCCGCTGGACAGGCCGCTGTTGCCGCCGGTTTGCGAGAACATGAACGCGATGATGACGAAGTAGACGGGCATGAGCAGCGATGCGATGATGTTCGTCAGCCGGCGCGGTTCGCGGCGGAACATGTGGATGTCGCGGCGGGCGATGGCGCCGGCGGCGGTGTCGGGCAGCAGGCGGTCGAGCAGCCCGCCGGAACGGACGCGTTCGCCGCTGCTGCCGGATTCCAGCGGCGAGACGAGGCCGCGGCTGACCTGTCCGGCCCAGATCCACGCAAGCAGGGCGATGAGCACGACGGCCAGGCCGAACTGTGCGGCGGCGACCCCGGCATGCCCCGCGGCGGCGCTGGCGACGCCGGCCCAGGGCCAGCCGAACGGCGTCCAGCTGACGACGTGGGCGACGGTGGTCAGGCCCGTGCCGAACTGGGCGTTGCTGACGGCGTCCGCATCCTGCTGCGTGTGCAGGTTGAGCAGCTGCAGGCCGAACGAGAACGCCATGACGAGGACGAAGACGCCGACGGTGGCGAACTCGCGGACGCGTCGGCGGCGCATGAGGCCCGACACGGCCGTGCTCACGCAGCGCTGCGCGAGCACGCAGATCGCGGTGCCGAGCACGGCGCCGACGATCGCGAGCACGAGCTGGCCGGGCGTGCGGCTCCAGGCGGCGACGAAACCGATGTCGAGCAGCAGCGTGAGCGGCCCGCCGAAGCCGATGAACGCGGCCGCGAGCATGCCGGGGATCAGCTGGCGCCCGCGCACGGGCAGCAGCGCGAACGCGCGGATGTCGAGGTTGTCGCCGCTGCCGAACATGATCAGGCTGAGCACGGGCCAGGCGAACGTGATGAACCCGAGTGCCAGCGTGGTCACCGGGCCGCGCAGCGCGGGATCGTCGCGCAGCAGCGACAGGCCGAACATGCCGGACACGCCGATGCTGACGGCCCCCAGCCCGGCGAGAATGGCGAGGACGCGGGCGGCAACGCTGGTCTGCAGCTGTCGGATGCTCAGCGCCCATTGGAGCCGGACGAGTGTCCCAACCATGCCATCGCCCCCCTGGAGACCTCGTGGACGCCGACCAGCTGCAGGAAGCGCTGCTGCAGCGGCAGGCCGGCCCGTACCTCGTCCAGCGACCCGGCGGCGAGCACGCGGCCCTGCGCGACCACGGCGACCGCGTCGCACAGCGACTCGACCAGCTCCATGACGTGGCTGGAGAGCACGACGGTGCCCCCGGCGTCGACGAACTGGTTGAGGATCGTGCGGATCGCCTCGCCCGACACCGGGTCGACGCTCTCGAACGGCTCGTCGAGCAGCAGCAGCCGCGGGTTGTGGATCAGCGCGCAGGCCAGGCCGATCTTCTTGGTCATGCCCGCCGAGTAGTCGGCGACCACGGTGTTCGCATCGGCGGTCAGGTCGAGCGCGTCGAGCAGCGCGGCGGAGCGCTGGGCCACCTCGGCCTTGGGCATGCGGCGCAGCGCGCCGATCATGGCGAGCATCTCGTGCCCGGACAGCCGGTCGAACATGCGCAGGCCGTCCGGCAGCACGCCCATCAGCGCCTTGGCGGCGGGCGGGTCGGCCCAGACGTCGCGGCCCCAGACGCGGGCCGTGCCGTAGTCGGGGCGCAGCAGCCCGGTCGCCATCGACAGCGTGGTGGTCTTGCCGGCGCCGTTGGGCCCGACCAGCCCGAACATGATGCCGGGCGGCACGGCCATCGTCAGCCCGTCAACGGCGTGCTTGGCGCCGAAACTCTTGTGNAGGCTGACCAGTTCGAGCGCTAGCGGGCCGGCGAAGCTTGGCGTGCGCAANCGGCGTCCGGACGGCACGGGCGCGGACGGCGGCGGGTAGCCCATCATCGTCGGGGGCGGCAGTGTGCTCAGGTCGAGGTGTGAGGCATCGCGCGGGACTCCAGGGTCGTACGTCATGTGTTCATCCAAGCATGCGCGGTCTGCGGGCGCCAGCGTCAAGGTCGATCCGATGAGTTCGCTTTGGGCCGGAATAGTGCGTGGTCTGGTCGGTGTTCACCTACGCTGGAGGGGATCCGGTGTGCCGGGTCGCGTCTGGTGGGCTGGCCCGCTGTTCGGGCGGTGCCCCCACCGCAACGAGAGGATTACCATGGCTGTCTATACCTTGCCCGACCTGCCTTACGATTACTCGGCTCTGGAGCCCTGGATCAGCGGCGAAATCATGCAACTGCATCATGACAAGCACCACAAGGCCTACGTGGACGGGGCGAACACCGCGCTCGACCAGTTGGCACAGGCGCGCGCGACCGGCGATCTCGGCGCCGTCAACAAGCTGGAGAAGGACCTGGCGTTCAACCTGGGCGGGCACCTGAACCACTCGGTGTTCTGGACGCTGATGGCGCCCGACCGCGGCGGGAAGCCCGAGGGCGAGCTGGCGAGCGCCATCGACGAGTTCTTCGGCGGCTTCGACGCGTTCAAGGCGCACTTCGCGGCGACGTCCACCGGCATCCAGGGCTCCGGCTGGGGCGTGCTGGCGTGGGACACGCTGGGCCAGCGCCTGAACGTGTTCCAGCTGTATGACCACCAGGCCAACGGCCCGCTGGGGCAGGTCCCCATCCTGCTGCTCGACATGTGGGAGCACGCCTTCTACCTGCAGTACAAGAACGTCAAGGCCGACTACGTGAACGCGTGGTGGAACGTCGTCAACTGGCCCGAGATCCAGCGCCGGTTCCAGGTCGCCCGGGCGGCCGGACGGCTCGTCTAGGATGCGTGACGGCACGCGCGCCTCGTCCCTTGGACGGGGCGCGTTGTCGTCTCTGGACGGGGGCAGGAACTTCGTCCGCGCTGACTAGGCAATACTGAGATTCTTCCGGATTTCTTTACCGTTTTCTCAGGATTGCGGGTAGACTCGAACCTGTTCGTCCAAGGATCGCACGCCGCCCCCGTACCCCTCGGGATCAGCGGTGTGCGCCAGACAGCGGGGAGAGATATCCAGTGAAGTCTTCGATCGTGCTGTGGATAGCGGGCACGACCGCCATCGTGAGCCTCGCCGGTATGGGCGCGGTGAGCGGCCTCACCAAGGATGTCACGCTGGTGGTGGACGGTCAGGCGACGAGTTTGCGCGTGAATTCCGACACGGTCGAGCAGGTGCTGGCCCAGCATGACGTGACGCTGACGCCGCGCGATGCCGTCACCCCGGCCCCCGCCTCGCACATCGCCAACGGCATGCGCATCGTGGTGTCATATGGGCGCCAGGTGGATGTCACGGTGGACGGCGTGCCGCAGACGGTGTGGACGACGGGCGCCACGGTCGACGGCGTGCTGGCAGGCATGGGCATCACGGATCCGGATGCGCTGGTCGCGCCCGACCGGTCGACGCCGCTGACCGGCGATGGCCTGGCGATCACGGTGTCGCTGCCCAAGCTGGTGCAGGTGACCGCCGACGGCAGCACCACGACGATGGAGACGACGGCGTCCACGGTCGGTGACCTGCTGGCCGCGCAGGGTGTCGAGATCGGCCCACAGGACGCGGTGACGCCCTCGCTGGATACGCCGCTGTCGGACACGACGACGATCAGCGTGCAGCGCGTGACGACGTCGCAGCAGACCGAGACGGTCGAGGTGCCGTACGGCACCACCAAGCAGAACGACGCGACGCTGGCGCAGGGCACCACGAAGGTGGCCACGCCGGGCGCGAACGGCTCGAAGAACCAGGTCTGGCAGGTCACGTCGGTGGACGGCGTGGCGCAGTCGAAGACGCTGATCTCCGAGTCGGTGACCAAGCAGCCGACCAACGAGGTCGTGCTGGTGGGCACCAAGCAGCCCACGCCGAGCGCGCCGCCCACGGTGGCCGCGCCGAACGTGACGCCGGGCAGCGCCCAGGCGATCGCCCAGGGCCTGCTGGCCTCGTACGGATTCGGCCAGGACCAGTTCGGGTGCCTGGTGAGTCTGTGGAACCGCGAGAGCGGCTGGCGTGTCAATGCCGCCAACCGTTCGTCGGGCGCCTACGGCATCCCGCAGGCCCTGCCTGGTTCGAAGATGGCCTCTGCCGGCCCGAACTGGCAGACCGACGCCGCCACGCAGATCCGCTGGGGTCTCGGCTACATCAAGGGCCGCTACGGCTCCCCGTGCGGCGCCTGGAGCTTCTCGCAGGGCCACGGCTGGTACTGACGGACGACGAGCACGCGAGCAAGCGAAGCTTGTTCAGCGTGCGAGGAGGAACGTCAGTGGAGCGAACGCGACACTAGGATTTCCTGCTCATACACACACTGCCCCCGCGCCCTCGATGGGGGCGGGGGCAGTGTGTGTATAGACGGCTCAGGGGGCCGGATGTGCCTGGGATGCCAATCTGTTCGGTAGGTGGACATATCTGGGCGTGACCCTGTGGGTTGATATCGTCGATGATGTCGATTCACAAGGAGCCGCGCGATGATGCGGACGCCCGGTGGAATGACCTGATTCCCGGAATCGGAGCAAGGCCAACAGGCGTCCTTTTCCGTGGATGACCCCCGTAGTACACAACGATCGTGGGGTGCTCCGGCGCCACCGCGATCACCAACACACTGAAAGCGAAATACCCATGTCAATTAACATCAATACATCGAGTCGGCGCATTCGCGCCGTGGCGGTGTCACTGGTCGCCTTCGCCATGGCTGGTGCAGTCCTGATCGACAGCGGCCCTCCGGCGTTCGCGGATGAGGGTGCCGTCACGAGTGCCGATGCCGCCGCCCATCTGGTCGATGCCGCCACCGTCGCCACCGCGGCGCCCGTCGCGGTGGACACCGACACGGTCGCCGCAGCGGCCGCCGATTCGTCCGTCAAGGACATCGTGGTGGATGCTGGGGCCTCGGAGGCGTCCCTGCCCGCTCAGGCCGATGCCCCGGTTGTGCTGCGATCCGAGGGTGGCGAGTCCGTGGGGGTCAAGCTGCCGGTGAGCACGGCGCGGCCTCGCGGCACCGATCTGGGGCCGGTGGTGTACCAGGACAAGGGCAAGGGCGTCGATGCCGTTGTCACCGTGATGGACGGCTCGGTGCAGATCGCGATCGTGATCGACTCCCGACGCGACCCCCTGTCGTACCCCTACGAGGTCCTCGTCCCCGACGGCGGGTCGGTCGTGCGCGACGGCGCCACCGGCGGCGTCGCCATCAAGGACGCGGCGGGG
>WRGV01000139.1 GCA_009787035.1 Propionibacteriaceae bacterium
GACTGTCCGTTCGCGCCTGGGACGACAGCATCCCCACCGACCCGTTCAGCTTCGGCGCCTGCTCGGTTGGCCTCAGCGACTTCACCCTGGAACTGATGGTTGATGGAGTCCGCTACGAGTACCTGCTCCAGATCGACTGCACCCACGTCGCCTATGAGGCTCTCTTCGAGTATCCCGAGAATCGTCGACGCCGAGTGTTCGAGCGCACCGACCAGGAGTTGCTCTGGCAGCGTCGACTACCGGGAGCCGTCAGCGTCAAGCAGCTGTGGACGCCGCGCACGCTCGTTCTCTCCCTGGCTCGTCGATTCCCGGACGGTCCGGTGCGCGCAGTGGCCCAGAGCGTTGCCACAATCCAGGCGAGTGGTTCGCTGCCCAATCGGCGCCCCTGGGGTCTGCGTGCCTGGCCGTCGGCCATGGCCTGGTTCGAGCCGTCGGAGCCCACACTCTTCGACAGTCCTGCGGACACGGCGATGCCGACACGGCGCGAGCAGGCTCTCGCCTTGCTGCGGCTCGCCGATATGGGCATCGAAGAAGTCGAGGTCACGACCGATGAAGAGCCGCGGCTGGAGGGGCTGCCCGCTCGTTGGCGCAAGCATCTGTCCTTGCTGCACAGCCTTCCCGGCGGCCCACAGCCTCTGGACTTCGCGCAGGAGTCTGCCGGCACGCAGGCGTGGTTCACCCTGATTGGCCCGGTGCTGGAAACGCTTCACCACGGCTCCGTCCTCGTCGTCGACGAGCTGGATGCGAGCCTGCACCCCAAGCTGAGCGCCCAGGTGATCCGCATGTTCCACGATCCGCAGATGAACCCCCTCGGCGCGCAGCTGATCTTCACCGCACACGACGTCAGCCTCATGGCCCACCTGAACCGGGACGAGGTCTGGCTGACCGAGAAGCAGGCGGACGGATCGACGCGCCTGGGTGCCATCTCGGATTTCAGCGGCGAATATGTCCGCCAGTCGGCCAACCTGGGCGCGCGCTACCTGGCCGGCCGATTCGGATCGCTGCCCGACATCAACGACGCCGAGCTCTTCCGCGCGCTCGGGCTGATCGGCTGATCCATGGCCCGCCAGTCTCGTACCCGATCTCTCTTGCGCCGCACCGGTATCCGTCCCGAACGGACGACCCTCGTCGTCTTCACGGAGGGCTACACCGAGTGGGACTATATTGTCGGGCTGCGCCGCCTGCCCGCCGTTTCCACCCGTTTCTCGATCGAAATCAAGACTGGGCATGGCACCGACCCGCTCACGCTGGTCGCCAACGCCGTGAAAAGCTCAACCGAACCTGAGGTGGACGAGTGCTGGTGTGTGTTCGACGTCGAGTCGCCGACGCGGCACGAGCACTTGATGGAGGCCATGGCCCTGGCCAGGAAACACGGTGTCCACGTCGCCGTCTCCAACCCGTGCTTCGAAGCCTGGCTGATCTTCCACTCTGAGCGCCGCACCACGCATCTCAGCACCGCCGACGCCATCGCACGTAGTGAACACCTCAACGGACGCACCGGAAAGCGCATTGCAATCAGCGACTACCTGCCCCTGCTCACCAAAGCGGTCGAGAATGCCGAATACGCCACGGAATGGCACAAGCGCAACGGGACAAACTTCCCTGACGACAACCCGTCCTCGACGATGCCAGACTTCCTGCGCCGCATCGGCGCCGCCTGAGCCTCAAGCCCCGCGCAGCCAGGCGATGTCGGCCGCCTGCGCCTCGGGGTCGCCGGGGGTCTCGACGAGGGCGGGGCATCCGGCCGTGTCGACCACATCGTGCAGGCCGGCCGGGTCGGCAAGGCCTTGTCCCAGATTGGCGTGCCGGTCGGCACCCGAGCCGAACGCGTCGCGGGAGTCGTTGGCGTGCACCAGGTCGATGCGACCGGTGATCGCGCGCAGGCGGCCGGTGAGGCCGACCAGCTCCAGGCCGGCGGCGTGGGCGTGGCAGGTGTCCAGGCACAGACCCACCTGATCGGCGCCATCCGCGGCCGAGATGGCGTCCCACAGCATGACGATACTCTCCAGAAAACGAGCCATCGCATGCTGTCCGCCCGCGGTGTTCTCGATCAGCAGCGGCACGGGCAGGTCGAGCCCGTCGATGGCCTTGCGCCAGTTGTCGTAGCCGGTCGCCGGGTCGTCGTTGGCCGTCACGTGCCCGCCGTGGACGATCACGCCGCGAGCCCCGCACGCCGCCGCCAGCGACACCGTCTGCTGCAACAGCTTGCGCGACGGGATGCGGATCCGGTTGTTCAGCGACGCCACATTGATGACGTACGGCGCGTGCACGTACAGCCCAACCCCGGCCGCCGCCGCGTCCGCGCGCAGGGCGTCGGCACCCCCGGCGTACTCCACCGCCGGCGGCGTCCAGCTCTGCGGATCGCTGAGACAAAACTGCACCACCTGCGCGCCGCGATCGCGGGCCCCGGCGATCGGATCCGCCGCGTCCACGTGCGAACCCAGGATGAGCGTGCGTCCGTCTTTGGCTGACATGGCTTCAACTGTAGGACTCTTGTCACGGGCACCGGGTACGTTAGGGGTATGGCCAAGACTGTGTACATTCTCGCCGCCGGACCGCTCGCCGCGAAGACCGACGCCGCACTCCACCTCATCAACGCCCTGACGCGGCAGGGCGACCGCGTCGGCATCTTCCGCCCGCTCGTGACGGATGTGTCCGACCCCGTCGCGCGGCAGCTCATCGCCGCCGCCACGCTCGACCAGACTCTGGACGACGCGGTCGGCGTCACGGTCGACACGTGGCTGGCCGGCCCGGACAAGGCGCTGTCGGAGCTCATCGTGGCGCTGGGCACGCTGAGCGCCCGGTACGACGCCGTGGTCGTGGTCGGCAGTGACTTCACAAGCCCGATCGCCCCGATCGCGGCCGCGGTAAACGCCCGCATCGCGGCGAACCTGGACGCCCCGGTCCTCGCGCTGCTCGATGCCACGGGCCCGGCCGCGCAGTGCGTGCTCGACGAGCTGAGCCACGCGCATGCGGACGTCCTCGCCTCGCTGACCTGTCCGCTGGCCGGCGACACGGATTGGGACGGGATCGCGGCGGACCTGGCCGCGCCGCGCCTCCACGTCCGCACGCCGCTGCGCTTCGAGTACGACGTCGCGCAGGCCGCGCGCGCCGACAAGCAGACCATCGTGCTGCCCGAGAGTGGCGACGACCGCGTGCTGCGGGCCGCGGCCATCACGCTGGAGCGCGGCACGGCCGACATCGTGCTGCTCGGCGAGCCCGACCAGGTGCGGGCGGACGCCGCGCGGCTGGGCGTGGATCTGTCCCGCGCCCACGTCGCCAGCATGTCCGACGAAGAGGCGCTGACAAGGTACGCGACCGCGTACGCCGAGCTGCGCAAGGCCAAGGGCGTCACGCTCGACCAGGCGAAGGCCAAGCTGGCCGACCCCAGCTACTGGGGCACCATGATGGTCAAGCTGGGCGAGGCCGACGCCATGGTGTCGGGTGCGACGCACACGACGGCCAACACCATCCGTCCGGCGTTCGAGGTGATCAAGGCCAAGCCCGACGCGGGCATCGTCAGCGGCGCGTTCTTCATGTGCATGGCCGACCAGGTGTGGCTGTTCGCCGATCCGGCGGTCAACCCGAACCCGACGCCGGCCGACCTCGCCAGCATCGCGATCAGCTCGGCCGAATCGGCCGCCGCGTTCGGCATCACGCCGCGCGTGGCGATGCTGAGCTACTCGACGGGCACGTCGGGCAAGGGCCCGGACGTGGACATGGTCGTCGAGGCCACCGCGCTGGTGCACGAGCGCCGTCCCGACCTGGCGGTCGACGGGCCGATGCAGTTCGACGCGGCCGTCGATCCGACCGTCGCGGCGCTCAAGATGCCGGGATCGCCGGTCGCCGGGCAGGCCACGGTGTTCATCTTCCCCGACCTCGACGCGGGCAACATCGCGTACAAGGCCGTGCAGCGCACGTCCGGCGCCACCGCCGTCGGGCCGATCCTGCAGGGGTTGAACAAGACGGTGACCGATCTGTCCCGCGGCGCGCTGGTGGACGACATCGTGTCCACCATCGTCATCACCGCCGTCCAGGCACAAAGCAGCTAGTCGTGAGGTGAATCGCCCGGATCTTCCACCAGGGGTAGAAGGTGACGTCCCCTGGTGGTAGATTCGGTTCATGGCGATCAACATCAAGAACGAGCGGACGGTCGCAGCGATCAAGCGGCTGGCCGCGCGCGACGGCGTGTCGTACACCACCGCGATCGAGGAAGCGGTCAACGCCGCTCTCATGACCGAGCCACCCTGTGCCGAAGACGCCTTCGTAGCCGAGATCAAGGCCATCGTGGATGACTATCGGGCACACGGCCCCGGCCCCCTGGACACGGATGAGCTGTACGACGAGTTCGGGCTGTACCGATGATCGTCGACACATCAGCCTTGGTGGCGATCCTGCGCGAAGAGCCGGAATGGCAAGTGCTGACTCGGACGCTGCGCCGCTCCCCTGCAGCAAAGATCAGTGCGGCAACGCTGGTGGAGCTGTACGCCGTTGCTGACGGACGGGGCGATCCCGCACTGCCGCGGCGCGTGGACGCCTTGCTCGCCAAGTTCCGTATCGAGGTCGTTGCCTTTGACGAGCACCAGGCGCGACTCGCACGCGCGGCCTACCGTGACTACGGCCGAGGTTCCGGCCACCCTGCGCGCCTGAACATGGGCGACTGCTTCTCGTACGCGCTCGCGGCGGTGACCGGCGAGCCGCTGCTGTGCGTGGGGGACGACTTCGTCCACACCGACCTGACGCTCGCGCTGCGCCCCTGACGCTGTGATTCCGCTGCGGGCACAGCCACAACCCGCTCGGACGACCCGGATCCGGGCCTATGCTCAGGGTGAGGCAGGACATCGAAGCCTGCCCATCACCAGTAGTCAGGGGCAAAATCATGACTCATCCGAATCCGCAATTGCAGGAGTCTTTCGGGCTTTACATCGACGGGCAATGGACGCCCGCGTCCGACGGCGCCACGTTCGAATCGACGTGCCCGGCCGACGGCGAACACCTCGCCACCTGCGCCGAGGCCACCAAGGACGACGTCGACCGCGCGGTCGATGCCGCCTGGAAGGCATTTGATTCTTGGAAGAAGGTATCCCCGAGCGATCGTGAGAAGGTGCTGCTGCGCATCGCCGACGTCATCGACGCGAACGCGGAGCACCTCGCTCTGGTCGAATCGCTCGACAACGGCAAGCCGATCCGCGAATGCCGCGCGATCGACATCGCCTATGCGGCCGACCATTTCCGCTACTTCGCCGGTGCGGTGCGCACCGAAGAGGGCAGCGCGATGATGCTGGACGAGAACACGCTGTCGCTCATTCTGCATGAGCCGATCGGCGTCGTGGGACAGATCGTCCCGTGGAACTTCCCGTTCCTGATGGCGGCCTGGAAGCTCGCCCCGGTGCTGGCCGCCGGGTGCTGCACGGTGTTCAAGCCGTCCAGCC
>WRGV01000140.1 GCA_009787035.1 Propionibacteriaceae bacterium
AGGTCGGGGAAGAACGTCTCCAGCTGCTTGGTCGTGAGCATGCCCTTGTAGACGAGGGTGCGGCTCGACAGCGACGGGAAGTAGATGTCGACGTCGCGCTCGGCGCGGCGGCGCAGCGGGTAGACCGCGCGGTCGAGGTCGATGCCGGCGCAATCTTCGTACGTCGACAGGAACACCTGCTCGATGCTGGGCATCGCGCCCAGCGAGACCGGCGACAGGCCGCTCGGGTCGATCGGGACGGGCCGCCAGCCGATCACGTGCAGGCCCTCTTCGACGGCCAGGCTTGTCAGGGCCACCTTGGCGGTGTCGCGGGCGCGCGGTTCGGTGGGCAGGAACGCCAGGCCGACGGCGTAGTGGCCGGGCGCGGGAAGCGTGAAGCCGACGTGGGTGCGCAGGAACGCGTCGGGCACCTGGACGAGGATGCCGGCCCCGTCGCCGGCGTCCGGATCGGCGCCCGTGGCGCCCCGGTGGTCGAGGTTGGCCAGCACCGTGAGCGCCTGTTCGACGATCTCGTGGCGTGGCACGCCGTCCAGGCGCGTGACGAAGCCGACGCCGCAGGCGTCATGCTCGAACTCGGGCGAGTACAGCCCCTGGGCCGGCTGGGCGCTCCGCATCATGCCATGCCGCCTTCCTAGACGAGGCCTCCCTGATGTGGGGAAACCAAAAGCGGCCCCGGATCGTTCGTCCGCGCCGCCGTGCTGTTTCAGCTTAGCGGCCCGCGGGGGGCCTGCCCGGCGCCGTCCCAGCCGTGGACAGGGGCGGCGGGGTGATCTACCAGCGCCGCGTGAACGGGTCGGGCTTGCGCATGCGGATGAGCAGCAGCAGNGGGAAGANGATGTACGGCAGGTTGAACGCCAGGAACACGCCCGGATGCGGGGTGGCCTGGCCCGGGCCGCCGAAGAACTCGACGCCGAAGATCGGGATGCCCGTCATCGCGATGATCATCGTGGCGTAGATCACGCTGGGCAGCTGGATCCAGTTCCACCGCCGTGCGATCGCGATGATCAACAGGATGTAGAAGATCACGTAGATGAACGCCGACGTGCCGCTGATGAACCGCAGCCACAGCGGGTGCGACTGGTACAGCGGGTCGAAGTTGCTGGCGTACCAGTAGTTCCACCGCACCAGGATGTTCGGCGAATCGGCCACCTGGTTCAGGCCCAGGCCCTCGACCGAGTCACTGATGATGCACGTCACGATGAACACCGAGAAGATCACCAGGAAGACGATGTCCATGGGCCGTTTGATCAGCGGAAGCGTGCGGGGGCGAGCGGAGATGCTGGACGACATAGCGCGCCATCCTACTCGTTCGGGGCAACGCCTAGACTGGCCCGGTGACCCACACGCGCCGCGCCGGATTCGTCCTCATCGCCGTAACGTACCTTGTCGCAGCCGTGGTTGGCGTCCTCGTGTTCTGGGCGCTGGGCGACATGTCGGTGTACGGGCGTGTCCTGCTGGCCGACGTGGCGGCGACGATCCTGGTGTATCTGGTGGGCGTGGCCGTGCACAACACGTCGGTGTACGACCCGTACTGGAGCGTCGCGCCGATCATCGTGATCACCGGTCTGATCATCCGGGGCGGACGATGCGACGCGGGGGTCGCGCTGCTGCTGATCGCGATCTGGGTGTGGGGTGTGCGGCTCACGGCCAACTGGGCGGTCACGTTCACCGGCCTGGGGGCGCAGGACTGGCGGTACGACGACCTGGCGGCCGCGCATCCGCGCGCGTACTGGCTGATCGCCCTGGTGGGCATCACGCTGTTCCCGACCGTGGTGGTGTGGGCGAGCCTGCTGCCCGCGATCGCGTGTGTGCTGGTCGGTGGGCTGGGGGTCTGGACGGTCGTGGGGTTCGTCGTCTGCCTGGTGGGCGTGGGCCTGGAGCTGGTCGCCGACATCCAGATGCAGCGCTTCCGGCGCCGGCGCACCGGCCTGCTGATCCGCGAGGGCCTGTGGCGGCACGCGCGCCACCCCAACTATCTGGGTGAGATCTGCATGTGGTGGGGCGTGTGGGTCATGGGCATGGCGGCCGCGCCGCGGCTGTGGTGGTTCGGCGTGGGGGCGCTGGTCACCACGGCCATGTTCGTGTTCGTCAGCATTCCGATGGCTGACAAGCGCAATCGCGCGATACGTGCGGGCTGGGACGACTACGCCCGTTCGACCCGCGCCCTGCTGCCGCTGCCGCGACGCTGAGGTNCGGNGGGACAAACGCGCACCGCGAGCCCGGCGGGGGGGCCGGAATCGACGATTCGCGGCGTCCTGGGTCGACTTTGTCTCACGCTGGGCGGGTGTCAGCCGAGCCGCTCGGCCAGCGCGGCGATGTACTCCGGCGTCGTGCCGCAGCAGCCGCCGATCAGCATGACCGGGAAGTCGTCGATGAATCCGGCCAGCGTCTGGGCGAACTCTGCGGGCCCGACCGGATACTGGGGGCCGTCGTCGGTCATGGTGGGCAGTCCGGCGCTGGGCAGGCACAGCAGCGGAATCGGCGAGAGACGGGTCAGATCCTCCATCGTTTCATGCAGCCCGACAAGCCCGTTCGCACAGTTGACGCCGATGGCCGTGATGCCCAGCCGTGTGAGCGTGGTGACCGCCTCGGCCAGGTCGTCGCCCAGGGGCATGCGGCCATCCGGTTGCGTCGAGAGCGACACCAGCAGCGGGATGTCCGCGTTGCCGATCGCGCGCCTGGCGCCGATGACGCTGGCCACCAGGCTCAGCAGGTCGACGCCCGTCTCGATCAGTGCGGCGTCGATGCCGCCGCGCAGCATGGCGCCGATTTGGCGCTGCGCGGATGCCTCGATGACGGCCGAGCTCACCTGGCCGAGCGTGGGCAGCAGGGTCCCGGGCCCGACCGATCCGAGCACCCAGCGCGGACGGTCGGGGGTGCTGGCGGCATCGGCCTGCTTCCGGGCGATGTCCGCGCCCGCCTCGGCGAGCTCTTCGAGCAGGTCGTCCAGGCCGTGTTCGGCCAGCGCCGTCACGTTCGCGCCGAAGGTGTTGGTCTCGATCAGGTCGGCGCCGGCGGCCAGATAGGCCTCGTGGATGCTCGCCACCACATCCGGTCGCGTGATGTTCAGAATCTCCAGGCAGCCCTCCGGGCCGCCGAAATCGTCAACCGACAGGGGTTGGCGCTGCAGCATTGTTCCCATCGCGCCGTCGGCGAGCAACAGGCGGCGTCCCAGGACCGATCGCAGGGGTACTCGATCTGCCATGGGACAAACGCTACCTGGCTGTGGCCTCTGATGCCTCATCGGGGCTCGTCAGGGGGCAATCATGGCCGGTTTGTCCCGTCTGCGGGCGCGTCCGTGGGGCGGCGGCCGGGACATGTGGCGTTCAGCGTTTCCACAGGCTCGCGGTGCTCCGGGTGGCAGAATGGGCGCATGCCCATCAACGCGGACGGCCCACAGTTCCGGCTCGACACCGACGCCACGAGTTACTGGTTCCGCGTGAGCGCGTTCGGGCATCTGGAACACGTCTACTACGGCCCGCGGCTGCCGGGCGGGCCGATGGAGGCGCTGGCGCTCAAGCACACGGCGACGATCGGCTCGACGATCGCCTACGACCAGTCGGACCTGACCTACAGCCTCGACGTGCTGCCGCTGGAATGGTCGGGGTCTGGCTACGGGGATTACCGGTTCGCGCCCATCGAGGCGCGCATGCCGGATGGGATATTTGCGTCCGACTTCGCGTACGTGGGCCACGAGATCATGCCGGGAAGCGTGGGGCCACAGGACGGCCTGCCCTCGGCGCAGGGTGACCCGGATGCATGCTCGACGCTGCGCGTCGACCTGGTGGACGAGGCGACCGGCGTGCGGCTGGAGCTGTTCTGGACGGTCTATGATCGCGCCGATGTGATCACGCGCCGCGCGGTGTTGATCAACGGCGCCACAAGCTCGCTCACGATCCGGCGGCTGCTGTCGGGCATGGTCGATCTGCCCGATCGGGGCTTCACGATGATCACCTTCGACGGCGGGTGGATCAAGGAGGCCCACCGCCACGATCGCGTGCTCGCGCCCGGGCTGAGCGTCAACGCGTCCACCACCGGCAGCAGCTCGAACCGGCACAACCCGGGCTTCCTGCTGGCCGAGCGGGGCGCGACCGAGGACGCCGGCTGGGTGTACGGGTTCAACCTGATCTATTCCGGCAACCACCTGGGCGCCGTCGAGCTGGCGAACCATGACCTTGTCAGGGTCGGATTGGGCATCAACGACCACTGCTTCGAACAGGCGCTGGCCCCCGGCGAGCGCTTCGAGGCCCCCGAGATGATCATGACGGTCAGCGATGCCGGCCTGAACGGCGCCAGCCACCACTTTCATGACTTCATCAACGATCACGTCGTGCCGCGCGCCTGGCGGCACCGTCCGCGCCCGGTCTTGATCAACAGCTGGGAGGCCACGTTCTTCGACTTCACGCAGAAGAAGCTGCTCGCGCTGGCGCGCCAGGCGCGCGACCTGGGCGTCGAGCTGTTCGTGCTGGACGACGGCTGGTTCGGCAAGCGCGACGACGACACCGCCGGCCTGGGCGACTACGACGTCAACCGCAAGAAGCTGCCGAACGGGCTGGACGGCTTCGGCAAGCAGATCACCGATCTGGGCATGGGCTTCGGGCTGTGGTTCGAGCCCGAGATGGTCAACGAGGATTCGGCGCTGTTCCGCGCGCACCCCGAGTGGGCCGTGCGGGCCCCGGGCCGGCGCGACACGCTGGGCCGCAACCAGCTCGTCCTCGATCTGACCAACCCCGACGTGCAGGACTACCTGATCGCCTCGGTGAGCCGCGTGCTCGACGAGGCACCCATCTCGTACGTCAAATGGGATATGAACCGCCACATCAGCGTCGCGTACTCGCCGACGCTGACCGAGCAGGGGCGCTTCTACCACGCGTACATGCTCGGGCTGTATCGGGTGCTCGGGGCGATCTTCGGGCCGCGTCCGGACATCCTGCTGGAGACCTGCTCGTCCGGCGGCAACCGGTTCGATCTGGGCATGCTGTGCTACGGCCCCCAGGTCTGGTCGTCCGACGACACCGACCCGGTCGAGCGGCTGGCGATCCAGGGCGGGCTGTCGTACCTCTACCCGCCCTCGTGCATGGGCGCGCATGTCTCGGCGGCCCCGCACCAGCAGACGCTGCGGCCCACGCCGCTGTCGACCAGGTTCAACGTGGCGGCCTTCGGCGTGCTCGGCTACGAGCTCGACCTCAAGAACCTCGGCAGGCTGCAGCTGCAGGAGATTCGCGAGCAAATCGCGTTCTACAAGGAACATCGCGACACACTGCAGTTCGGGCGCTTCTCGCGTCTGGACGCCCGCAGGCCCCACCAGGTCGGTTGGCAGGTGGTCGCGCCGGACGGCCGTGAGGCGATCGCGGGCT
Source organism: Propionibacteriaceae bacterium (assembly GCA_009787035.1). Lineage (GTDB taxonomy): Bacteria > Actinomycetota > Actinomycetes > Propionibacteriales > Propionibacteriaceae > WRGV01. Next base: position 5,358 of record WRGV01000140.1, read on the forward strand.
TCTTCCAGACGCTCGCCACGGCGAGCCCCGGGTACGACGCGCTGCGCGTGGTCG
>WRGV01000141.1 GCA_009787035.1 Propionibacteriaceae bacterium
GTGTGGGCCAGGGGGCGGCCGTCCGTACCCGTCAAACGGACGGCCGCCTGGCCCAGGCGGTGCGGCATGCTGAGATCAGCGACGCGCACCAGGTTTGTCATCCCTTGACCGCTCCCGTCAGGCCGCCGACGATGCGGCGCTCGAACGCGCTGAAGAAGATCAGCGCCGGCAACATCGCGATCGAGGTGAAGGCCAAGACCTGTGCGGTGTCGACGGAGTGAGCGGTGGAGAACATCTGCACGCCGAGTGGCAGCGTGTATTGCGATTGGTCGCTGAACATGTACAGCGGCAGCATGTAGCTGTTCCACGACCCGACGAAGGTCAAGATTCCGACCGTGACCACACCCGGCAGCGACAGCGGGATGACCATGCGGGCGAAGAATCCGAGCCTGGTGCAGCCGTCCACGGTTGCCGCCTCCTCGATCTCCTTCGGGATGGCGGCCAGGAACGGCGTCAGGATGATGACGGTCTGTGGCAGACCGAAGGCGATCTGCGGCAGGATGACGCTCCAGGGGGAGCCCGCCAGGTGTGTCCTGATCATCATGATGTACAGCGGCGTGATGGCGATGGAAAGCGGGAACATCAGGCCGGAGGCGAACAGCAGGTAGATGGCGTTGCGCAGCTTGAAGCGGTACCGGGCCAGCGCATAGCTGGCCATCACTCCGAACACGACCACCACCACGACGGTGATGAGGGCGATGTAGAGCGAGTTCCAGGCCATGTGCCAGAACGACGACATCTTGAGCACGTCGATGTAATGCGCGAGCACCCACGGATGCGGGAAGCCTGCCGGCTTGACCGTGATCTGCGAGTTGTCGCGAAAGCCGTTGACGATGATGTACAGCACCGGTGCGATGCAGATGGCGATGACGCACAAGGCGATGAAGTAGATGACCGGGTTGCCCCAGCCGCCGTCCGCGGGGGACGTCTTCAGGATCTGGATCTCGCCGGTGCGCTTGTCTGTGAGCTTGACTTTGGGCATCGCTCACTCCTCCCCGGCCTCGGTCAGAGCGCCCTCAGTGTCGCGGTTGAGGATGAACCGCTGGTAGGCGATCGCGACGACGAGCGAGATGAGGAAGACGACGATGGCGATGGCCGAGCCACGGCCCAGTTGTCCGGACAGACGTCCGTTCTGGGCCATGAAGTACGCCATCGTGGAGACGCCCGCGATGTTGGCGATGTACTGGCCCCAGATGACGTAGACCAGATCGAACAGCTGCATTGATCCGATGATCGACAGGAACGCCCAGATCTTGATGGTCGGCTTGAGCAGCGGCAGCATGATGTGCCACTGGATCTGCCAGTACGAGGCGCCGTCGACGGCGGCCGCCTCCGAGAGCTCCTCGGGGATTCCTTGCAGGCCGGCGAGCATCAGGATGATCGCGAAACCGATGTACTTCCAGGTCAGAATGAACATCAACGTCCAGATGGCAACCTTGGGGCTGGACAACCAACCGACATGCGCGTTCAAGAGGTCGTTGACCGCGCCCGTGTCCTGCAGCATCAGTGACATCCCGATGCCGACGATGGCTTCGGAGATGACGTACGGCACGAAGACGAGGACGCGGATGATCGAGCGTCCGCGCATCTTCTGGTTGAGCAGCAGCGCGAGCAGAATGGCAAGCGGGCCCTGCATGACCAGCGACAGGACGAGGATGATGCCGTTGTGCTTGACGGCGTCCCAGAACTGGGGATTGGTCAGCGTCCACTTGTAGTTCGCCCAACCGACGGGATTGGGCGTTCCGAAGCCCTTCCACGAGTAGAAGGAGTAGTACAGCGCGACGATCACGGGGACGATGACGAAGGCCAGGAAGATGATGACCGCGGGCCCGGACAGCAGCGTGACCTCCAGTCCCGCCCGGATCCCGCCGCTGTTCTTGCGCCGGGGACGGCTCGAGGGTGGCAACACGTGGTTGCCACCCTCGGAGCGCGTTAACCCGTTGAGCGCAATCTCCGGTGCGGCCGTAGCCGCGGATAGAGACTCGCTCATGAGGCTAGCCGTTGTTGGCCAGAGCGGTGTTCATCTGGGCCAGCGCCTTGTCGGGCGTCAGCTGGCCGGCGAGCATGCCCACGACAGCCTGGTTGACAGCGTTGCCGGCATCCTGGCCGAGAGCGCTGTCGAACCACAGCAGCGTGTACTTGGCCTTGCTCAGCGCCTCAGCGGCGGTCTTGGTGGCCGGATCGGTCACCGCATCCGCGGCCGTCGGGTTGGCCGGGATGGTGCTGAACGCCACGGCGTACAGCTTCTGCTGCGCGGTCGAACCGAGGAAGTTCAGGAAGTTGACGCACGCAGGCTCCGGAGCCTTGGCCGAGCAGGACCAGCCGTCCGCGCCGGCCATCAGGGCCGTCGGATCACCCTGTCCGCCGGGCACGGCCGGGAACGGGAAGTAGCCGAGGTCAGGCAGGTTCTTGCCATCGGGCGTCAGACCGCCGATGACTCCTGGATCCCACGCGCCCTGGAGCTCCATGGCAGCCTTGTAGTTGGCGACCAGACCAGCCGAGGAACCAGCGCCCTGCTGGCCGACGGTCGTGAGGAAGCCCGGGTTCCACGGGTTGGTCTTGTTGAATGCGTCGAGGTCGTTGAGGGCCTTGAGCCAGCAGGGATCGGACAGGCTCTTCAGCTGCCCGGTGGCCAGCTGGCTAGCGGTGTCCTGCGTGCACTCGCGCAGCGAGAACTGGTAGAACCAGTGCGCGGCCGGCCAGGCATCCTTCGCGCCCAGTGCGATCGGGGCAAAGTCAGTGCCACCGGCGGCCTTCAGCTTGGTGACCGCGGCGTTCAGCGAATCCATATCGGTGATCGACGAAGCGGTGACGCCAGCCTTCTGGAAGAGGTTCTGGCTGTACCAGAAGCCCTCGGGCTGGATGTCGAGCGGCATCGCGTAGATCTTGTTGTTCAGCGAATCCACGGCGAAGCCGCCGCCGATCTGCGACTTGACGTTCGAATCGATCAGGTTCGTGATGTCCAAGACCTGCCCGGCATTCACCTGGTCGGCGAGCTTGCCGCCGCCGCGCTGCAGGAAGATGTCCGGCGTGGTGTTGGCCGCCATGGCTGCCTGAAGCTTGCCGTCGAAGTCCTCATTCTGGACGACCTGAGCGTTGATGGTCACGCCCGGGTTGTTCGCCTCGAAGGTCTTGACAGCCTGCTGCCAGTAGGCCAGGCCTTGGCCGCTGGTGGCGTTGTGCCACAGCGTCAGGGTGACCGGGCCGGACGATGATGGTGTCGTGTTGCTTGAACTGTTGTTGCTGCAGGCCGAGAGCCCGACAAGCAGCGTGGCCGCAGCCAGCAGGCCGATAACGACCTGTGAGGTCTTGCGGATGTGCATTGTGCCTCCTCATTGAGCGAAACTTTCGTCTGATGGCGAGTCGCCTTCAACAAAGATTTATACCATTCGGAGAGCTCCTGCGCTGGACAATCGCACGTACGACACGGCTACGGTTTGGTAACTCTTGTGGAAACTTTCGCGGTCCACTTGTATACCAGAGTATGGGACGAGGCATCGAGCGCGTCTCACGGCGACCGGTCGGCCAGGCATGAGCCGAACAACAGAGGCTAGACTTGACGCCACGAGAAGACAGACCCGGGGAGCGGTATATGGCAAGTGATGTCGCAGACCGGGTGGGGTCTGGCACCGATGCCCCCGAGCGGGGGTCGGCGGCCGAGCGGGCCGCGAGCGGCCCCGAGCAGCCCCGGCTGCGCATGCGGCAGCGCCTGGCTCGGCTGGGGGCGGTGAAGTCGCCGCAGTCGGCCGTCCTCGATCCGCTGTTCACGATCGTCAAGGCAAATCACCCGAAGGCCGACCTGGATGAGGTCGCCCGGGCCTACCGCACCGCCGAGCACTACCACACCGGGCAGATGCGCAAGAGTGGCGATCCGTACATCACGCATCCGCTGGCCGTCGCAACGATCCTGGCCGAGCTCGGCATGACTGAGACGACGCTGTGCGCGGGCCTGCTGCACGACACTGTCGAAGACACGTCGTACACGCTGGAGCAGCTGCGTGCCGATTTCGGCGACGAGATCGCGCTGCTGGTGGACGGTGTGACCAAGCTCGACAAGATCACCTACGGCGAGTCGGCCAAGGTCGAGACGATCCGCAAGATGGTGCTGGCGATGAGCCACGACATCCGCGTGCTCGTCATCAAGCTGGCTGACCGGCTGCACAACATGCGCACCATCGGGTTCCTCGCCCCCGAGAAGCAGCAGCGCATCGCCAAGGAGACGCTGGAGATTTTCGCGCCTCTTGCCCACCGCCTGGGCATGAATGCGATCAAGTGGGAGCTGGAAGACCTGTCCTTCGCCACGCTGCAGCCCAAGATCTACGACGAGATCGTCCGGCTGGTGGCCCAGGCCGCGCCCGAGCGCGAGCGCCAGCTGACGATCGTCACCGATCAGGTGAACGCCGACCTGGGCGCGGCCGGCATCAAGGCGACCGTCTACGGGCGTCCGAAGCACTACTACTCGATCTACCAGAAGATGGTGGTGCGCGGGCGCGAGTTCAAGGACATCTACGACCTGGTGGGGCTGCGCCTGCTGGTGCCGTCGCTGCGCGACTGCTACGCCGCCCTCGGCGTGCTGCACTCGCGGTGGACGCCGCTGCCCGGCCGGTTCAAGGACTACATCGCGCTGCCCAAGTACAACATGTACCAGTCGCTGCACACGACGGTGCTGGGCCCGGGCGGCAAGCCCGTCGAGTTCCAGATCCGGACGTACGACATGCACAACCGCGCCGAGTACGGCGTCGCCGCGCACTGGAAGTACAAGCAGAACCCCAACGCGGTCACGGGCACCGTCGATCCGGGCAGCCGTGAGCTGGCCTGGGTGGCCGAGCTGACCCGCTGGACGCGCGAGGCGGACGACCCGGGCGAGTTCCTCGACTCGCTGCGGTACGAGGTGGGGTCGGACGAGGTCTACGTCTTCACGCCCAAGGGCGACGTCATGGCGCTGCCGGTGGGTTCGACGCCGGTTGATCTGGCGTACGCCATTCACACCGAGGTGGGGCACCGCTGCATCGGCGCGCGCGCGAACGGACGCATGGTGCCGTTGGAGTCGAAGCTGCACAACGGCGACCAGGTTGAGATCCTGACGAGCAAGGCCGAGGGTGCGGGCCCCAGCCGCGACTGGCTGGGCTTCGTCGCCAGCCCGCGCGCCAAGCAGAAGATCCGGCAGTACTTCACCAAGGAACGCCGGGAAGAGGCCATCGATCAGGGCAAGGATCTGCTGGCGCGCCAGCTGCGCAAGACCGGCCTGCCGCTGCAGCGCCTGCTGACACTGGAGCATCTGACCGCGGTGGCCGACGGCTACAAGCTGGCCGACGTCAACTCGCTGTACGCGGCCCTCGGCGAGGGCTCGATCGGTGCGGCCGGGGTCGTCCAACGGCTGGTCGCCACCGAGGGCGGCCTGGAGGAGGCC
>WRGV01000142.1 GCA_009787035.1 Propionibacteriaceae bacterium
GATCGTGACCTCGCCCTCGATGTCGGCGCCGCGACGTCCCGTCCGGGACGCCCGCGGGGCGGACGCCTGCGTGCGCCGGAAGCCCCCGCCCCCGGCCTGGCCGAACAGGTTGCCGAACAGATCGCCCAGCCCGGAGTCCTGCGCCTGGGACGCCGCGGTGCGGAACAGGTCGTCCCAATTGCCGCCGGCGGACGCCGTCCCGAAGCCGCCCGAGGACGGACGCTGGAACCGGAACGCGCCCGCGCCCGCCAGCCGGCGGGCCTCGTCGTACTCCTTGCGCTTGTCAGGGTCGGACAGGATGTCGTGGGCCTCCGAGGCCTCCTTGAACCGCGTCTCGGCCTTCTTGTCGCCCGGGTGCGCGTCGGGGTGGTTCTCGCGGGCGATCTTGCGGAACGCCTTCTTGATGTCCGCCGTGCTGGCGTCCTTAGCGACTCCGAGAGTCTTGTAATAGTCCTTCTCGAAGTAATCCTTCTGGCTCACTCACGTACCTCCCCTCTGCCTACGAGCGTTTCGCGGCACCTGGCACGCGCCCTGGCGGCGCGGTCGTCGGCCCTACTCGGGAACCTCGGTCGCCACGGCGACGCGGGCCGGCCGCAGCACGACGCCGTTGAGGCGATAGCCGGGCTGGACGACCGTGGCGACGGTCTCGGGTGCGTATTCGCTTGTCGGCACCTGATACAGCGCCTCGTGCGCGGTCGGGTCGAACTCGTCGCCGGGGGCGCCGAACGTCTCCAGGCCGAGCTTGCCGGCCAGNCGCACCATCTCGGCGACCACGAGGCGCATGCCCTCGGGCAGCTCCTCGTCGGCCTCCTGCGCGTGGTGCATGGCGTCGAGCACGGGCACCAACTCGCGCACGACCGACTCGGCGCCGCGCTGGCGCGCCAGCTCCCGGTCGCGGTCGACCCGGCGCTTGTAGTTGACGTACTCGGCCTGCAGCCGCTGCAGATCGTCCGTCCGCTCGGCCAGGGCCGTCTCGGCCTGGGCCAGGCGCTGCTCGTCCGTCATCGGCGCCGACTCGTCGGGCGCGGTCACCGCATGGACGTCCGCGTCGACGCCGGCCTTAGCCGCCGCCTCGTTGACCGAGGCGATCAGCTGGGCCAGATCGTCGTCCGAAATCTTGGGCGTATCGTCGCCGGACGTGTCGTCCGGTTCCGGGCCCGTGGTGGTGTCATCAGACATCATTGCAAGTCAGCTCCGGATCAGTTGTTCTTCGGCTCTTCGTCGATGATCTCGGCGTCCACGACGTCGTCATCGGCTGCACCCGCACCGTCCGACGGCGCCGACGCGTCCTGCGGCGCGCTACCCGCGGCGGCCTGCTCGGCCTGCGCGGCCTGGTACATCGCCTGGCCCATCGCGGACGCCTTCTGGTTCAGGTCGTCCATCGCCGACTTGATCTCGTCGTCGTTGTCGGTGCCCTTCANGGCCTCCTTGAGCTTGGCGATCGACTCCTCGACGGGCGTCTTGACGTTCTCCGGGATCTTGTCGCCGTTGTCGGCCAGCAGCTTCTCGGTGCGGAACGCCAGCGAATCGGCCTCGTTGCGCATCTCGACGGACTCGCGGCGCTTCTTGTCCTCGGCCGCGTGCGACTCCGCCTCGCGCATCATGGTGTCGATCTCGTCCTTGCCCAGGGCCGAGCCGCCGGTGACCGTCATCGACTGCTCCTTGCCGGTGGCCATGTCCTTGGCGTAGACGTGCACGATGCCGTTGGCGTCGATGTCGAACGTGACCTCGATCTGCGGCACCCCGCGCGGGGCGGGCATCAGGCCGGTCAGCTCGAAGTTGCCCAGGCTCTTGTTGTCGTGCGCGAAGTCGCGCTCGCCCTGGTAGACCTGGATCATGACGGACGGCTGGTTGTCCTCGGCCGTCGTGAAGATCTCGGAACGCTTCGTCGGGATCGTCGTGTTGCGCTCGATGATGCGCGCCATCACGCCGCCCTTGGTCTCGATGCCCAGGCTCAACGGGGTGACGTCGAGCAGCAGGACGTCCTTCACCTCGCCCTTCAGCACGCCGGCCTGGAGGCTGGCGCCGAGCGCGACGACCTCGTCCGGGTTCACGTTCTTGTTCGGCTCCTTGCCGCCGGACAGCTCCTTGACCAGGTCATACACCGCGGGCATGCGGGTCGAGCCGCCGACCAGGATGATCTGGTCGATGGCGCTGACGGACGTCTTCGCGTCCTTCAGCACGTCGTTGAACGGGCCCTTGCAGCGGTCGAGCAGATCCTGCGTCATGCGCTGGAACTCGGCGCGGGTCAGCTTCTCTTCCAGGTGCAGCGCGCCCTCGGCGCCGATCGTGATGTACGGCAGGTTGATCTCGGTCTCCTGCATCTGGGAGAGCTCGATCTTGGCCCGCTCGGCGGCCTCCTTGAGGCGCTGACCAGCCATCTTGTCCTTGGACAGGTCGATGCCGTTCTTGTTCTGGAACTGCTTGACCAGCCAGTCGATCACGCGCTGATCCCAGTCATCGCCGCCCAGCCGGGCGTCGCCCTTGGTGGCCTTGACCTCGAAGACGCCGTCGCTGATGTCGAGCAGCGAGACGTCGAACGTGCCGCCGCCCAGGTCGAAGACGAGCACCGTCGTCTCCTTGGTGGCCTTGTCGAGGCCGTACGCCAGCGCGGCCGCCGTCGGCTCGTTGATGATGCGGTCGACCGTCAGGCCCGCGATCTCGCCGGCCTCCTTGGTGGCCTGGCGCTCGGCGTCGCCGAAGTACGCCGGCACGGTGATGACGGCGTTGGTGACCTTCTCGCCCAGGTACGCCTCGGCGTCCCGCTTCAGCTTCTGCAGCACGAATGCGCTGATCTGCTGCGGCTTGTACGTCTTGTCGTCGATGCCGACCGTCCAGGACGTGCCCATGTGCCGCTTGACCGAACGGATCGTCCGGTCGGGGTTCGTGACGGCCTGGCGCTTGGCGACCTCGCCGACCAGCACCTCGCCCGACTTGGTGAACGCCACCACGCTCGGGGTGGTGCGGCCACCCTCGGCGTTGGGGATGACCGTCGGCTCGCCGCCCTCCAGGACCGCGATCACCGAGTTCGTGGTGCCGAGGTCGATGCCCACTGCACGCGCCATGTCTGTTGCTCCTTCTGTGTGCGCCGCCCCGGTCGGGTGCGGCGGTTGTTCGTCGTGGTGGCCCGGGCCGCCCCCTTGTGGACGGGGCGGGCCAAAGTCTTCTTGCAGCCAACGTTGCCCAGTGTACCGCACTGTGTCGGCAAAGTTGAGTCGCACAGGCTCAACGTGATGCGAGGGCTTCGTATTCCAGGGGTCGCCGGCTCCGTCGCGGCACGGGCTTGCCACACCATGGGACAAAGGCGACCTCAGATGCTGCCGCTGCGCGGTTTCACCGTCTCTGGAGCATCTGGCTGCGAGTTTGTCCCACTGTCTTTGCCCCATGGCACGATGTAGCACCGGGTGCTACCGTCGTCTCATGACCCTGACCCAGACCCTGACGCAGACCCAAGCGCAGTCCGAGCCTGCGACCCAGCCCGAAGCCGAGGCCCAGACGCCGCCCGAGACACAGCGTCGACGCAAGATCAGCCAGCGGGATCTCCGGTTGCACTCGCGGGAGATCATGGACGCGCTCGAATTGGGACAATCGTTCACCATCACCCGCAACGGCCGCGAGATCGGCGAGTTCGTGCCGAAACCGCGCAAGCCGATGTTCCTCACTCGCGAGGAGTTCATCGAGCTGGGCCGCGGGTTGCCGCACATCGATGCAGACAAGTTCCGCGCCGACATAGACGCAGTGATCAACCCCTACGACGACAATCCCGATCCATGGAACCGGTAGAGCATGAAAACCGGACTCGTTGACACCAACATTGTGATGCACTGGCCATTGCTGCCCCTGAATGAGCTGCCGCCCCGCATCGTGATCAGCTCCGTGACGCTCGCTGAACTGTGGACCGGCGTTGACCTCGCCGACAACGCCGAGATGCGCGCCGAACGACTCGACATGCTTCAACGGGTGGAATCTGACATCGAGTGCATCCCGTTCGATCCTGCNGCNGCACGAATCTATGGCCGCATCGCGGCAGCCGCGGCTAACCTGGGACGCTCGCCTCGCGCCCGCGTCGCCGACCAGATGATCGCCGCCACCGCCGCCGCGCACGGCTGGCCGCTGTACACGACCAACCCAGGCGACTTCGCGGGCCTTGAGAGGATACTGACGGTCGTGCCGGTCGCGCGACCGTAGCCCGCGTGCCCGGTTCGCACCGGATGCGTGCCCGTCCGTTCACATGAATGGCCTAGCCGGTTGGGCGGATCCAGTTGCCCAGGACCTACGCCAGGCACTGCGAGCACAGGCCACTTTTGACGGTCGGCTTGACCTGGAGGCAGCTCAGACAGCGGTTGCCGCGATACGTCTCGACTGGAGGATTGTGTGTCGCAGGGAGGGGCTCGTCATCGGGAAACAGTGAAGCCCAGGCGGCAACGATCAACGGATGAGCTCGTCCGAGACGGGCGTGGAGCTGGGCGACAGTGCGCTGTGGATTCTTGAACCGCTGCGCGATGAAGGTGAGCGCCTCCAGATACCCTTCCTGCGTTGTCCGCACAGAGAGGAACAGATCGGGGTTGACGGCGGCCACACCGACGGCTTCGAGATCGGCTCGGCCGAAGTCATCGACGTCTTCGGTGACGATGAACAGTGCATCAGCAGCTATGGCGTCCGCCAACACTTGGCGGTCCTTCGGCGAGGTTGTGACAAACCGGTCCGCATCTGCACCGATCGGGCTCAACTCACCACCGGTCACCGCACGCACTGCGGATGTGGTCGTTTGCCCGAATCGGGCATGACGGTCGGCCTCGGCCTCCTCGTACTGGCTCCACGTCGCACCGTAGCCGCTGCGCGCTCCGGCAGCCATGATGAGGGTCCGCGTCACGGGTTTGGCCAGCACGTTGGCGTCCAGAAGAACGACGAAACGGATGCGCGCAGGATCAGTCATCGCCGAACAGCTCTGCCTCGATGTCTTCCATCGAGGCGTCGACCGCCTTGCCCATGGAGTCTTCCCACAAGCGACGAAACTCCGGGTACGGCACGTGGTGCCGGTTGCCGATCTTGACCGACTGAATCGTGCCGTCGGCGATGCGTCGCGAGACGGTCGAGCGCGACAGATTGAGCCCGCGCGCGACCTCTTGCGGGGTCATCGTCTCGACGTCGGTGCTGACGACTACGGTCTTGCCTTCGTTCGACGCCTGACGGACGAACTCGATGAGCGCCTTCTCCCACACTGCGGCGGTCGCGCTGCCAGAACGCACCGCCTCGGGCGCCAGCGTCATCACGGGAGTGATCATGTCTCAAGTCTAGCAACTGTTGCACAGTATGACCTATCATCTGTTCAGATTCGTAGTGAGCGGGCGACGAACTCCTGAGCCTCGGAGTTGAATGGGAAGGCGGTGCTCAGCTCCGGCAC
>WRGV01000143.1 GCA_009787035.1 Propionibacteriaceae bacterium
GCGAGCCGCGAGCAACGCGCCCGCGTCGCGACGGCCATGCGCCGGGCGGGCGTCGGACACGTGCGGCTGGTGACCAACCGCGACTGGGTGGAGGACATCGCGCGCTTCGTCCTCAACTACCGCCGCACCGCCACGGTGCTGCACACGCCGCCGCAGGGGGTCGCCAAATGACGGCGATCCCGATCGGCCCGTTCGAGTTCTTCGCACCGCTGCGCCTGTGGGCGCTGCTGGCGTTGCCGCTGTTGATCGCGCTGTACATCCTGGGGCTGCACTTCTCGCACCGCAACGGCATCCGCTACACCAACACGGGTGTGCTCGCTGCGGTGCTGCCCAAGCAGCGCCAGTGGCGCCGGCACGTCGCGGTGGCGATGGCACTGTGCTCCCTGGTGCTGATCGCAGGTGCCTGGGCCCGCCCGGCCGGCATCGAGAAGGTGCCGCGCGAGCGTGCCACGATCGTCGTGGTGCTGGACGGATCGCGCTCGATGGCCTCCACGGACGTCTCGCCCACGCGCTTCGAGGCTGCCAAGGCGGCCGCGACCGCGTTCGTCAACCAGCTGCCCAGCCAGTACAACGTGGCGGTGGTCGAGCTGACCGGCAATCCGACGGTCATGACGCCACCGACCACCGATCGGGCCACGGCCGACGCCGCAATCAAGGCGATGTCGCTGGCCGACGGCACCGCGATCGGTGGCGCCATCGACGCTGCGATGACCGCGATCGCCGAGGCCCCGGCGTCCTCGGACGGCTCGGCCGCCCCGGCGCTGATCGTGCTGCTGTCGGACGGGACAAACACCGCGGGCTCCGACCCGATGACGGCCGCGCAGACCGCGGCGTCGAAGAAGGTGCCGATCTACACGATCGCGTTCGGCACGCAGAACGGCTATGTCGATCTGGACGGCAAGCGCTACAACGTCGCCCCCGACACGGCCCTGCTGCAGCAGATCGCCCAGGCCACGGGCGGGCAGGCCCAGACCGCCGCCAGCGCGAGCCAGCTCAACAAGGTGTACACACAGCTGAAGACCAGCATGGGGTACGAGGATGTCAACAAAGAGGTGACGGCGCGCTGGGCGCTGTATGCCCTCGCTTTTGCGGTGGTGGCGGCGCTTGGAGCGGTGTCGATGGCAGCGAGGTGGCCGTGATGGTGGCGATGATGATCGCGATGCAGCTCGGCTTCCTGGCTCCGCAGCGGTTGTGGTGGCTGCTGCTGGTGCCGGTGATCGTTGTGCTGTACGTGGTGCTGAGCCTGCGGCTGGTTCCGGGACGGCGCAGCCGCCGCATCGACCGGTTGCTGCCGATGGAGTCGCCGTGGAAGCGGCACTTCTCCGTGGTGGCCGCCGTGCTCTCGCTGGGGGCCCTCGTGGTGGCGTACGCGCAGCCGACGGCCTACATCTACGTGCCGCGCGAGCGGGCCACCGTGGTCGTGGCGATCGACATCTCGCGGTCGATGGAGGCGACCGATGTGCAGCCGACGCGCATCCAGGCCGCCAAGACGGCCGCCGAGGGCTTCCTGGCGATGATCCCGGCGTCGTTCAACGTGGCCATCGTCAGCTTCTGCGGCACCGCGAGCATCGTGCTGCCGCCCTCCACTGACCGCGCGGCCGCCAAGCAGGCGATCGAGTCGCTGCAGCTGGGCCCGTCCACGGCGATCGGCGAGGGCATCTACCAGTCGCTGGAGGCGCTGTCAATGGCCCCGCCCGATCCGAATCACCCCAACGATCCGGCCCCGGGCGCGATCGTGCTGCTGTCGGACGGCGCGACCAACATCGGGCGCAGTTCGTCCGATGCGGCGGCCGCCGCCAAGGCCCAGGGCGTGCCCATCTACACGATCGCCTACGGCACCCCGAACGGGTACGTCATGCAGAACGGGCACCGCGAGCTGGTGCCGGTCAACAACGCCGAGATGCTGAACATCGCGAAGATCTCGGGCGGCAAGAAGTACTCGGCGCAGACCAAGCAGGATCTGGCGGAGGTCTACCAGGCCATCGCCCGTTCGGTCGGCTACAACCAGGAGACCGCCGAGATCACGGAGCGTTTCGCCGGCATCGCGCTGCTGTTCGCGGTCATCGCGGGCATCGGAGTCATCTCGTTGGCGGCGCGATGGCCGTGACGCAGGTGGACGCCGGCATCGTCCAGCGCCTGGGCGCCGTGCAGGCGCGGATCCGCGCGGCCTGCCAGGCTGCCGGACGAAGCCCGGACGAGGTCACGCTGCTGCCGGTCAGCAAGACGCATCCGTTCGCCGCGGTACAGGCCGTCGTGGACGCCGGCGGGCCCACGGTCTTCGGCGAGAACCGTCCCCAGGAACTGGCCGCCAAGGCTGCGCAGTGTGCGGACGGTTCGCCGATCCGGTTCGCGCTGATCGGTCACCTGCAGACCAACAAGGCGCCGCTGGCGGCGCAGCACGCGGCCGCCTTCCATGCGCTCGACTCGGCGCGCCTGGCGGAGGCGCTCGACCGACGGCTCCAGGGGATGGGGCGCGGCCTGGATGTGCTGATCGAGGTCAACACGTCGGGCGAAGAGGCCAAGCACGGCCTGGCACCCGAGGAGGTGCCGGCGTTTGCGGCCGGTTTGGCGCCGATGGACGCGCTGCGCGTGCGTGGCCTGATGACCGTCGCGGTCCACAGCCCGGACGAGGCGGCCGTGGCCGCGTGCTTCGACCGGTTGGTGGCGCTGCAGCACCGGCTGCGCGACGACGGCGTGCTGGGCGCCGATTGGGCTCAGCTCTCCATGGGCATGTCCGGCGACTTCGAGCTGGCCATCGCCCACGGCGCGACGATCGTCCGCGTCGGCACCGCGATCTTTGGGGCGCGGCAGCAGTAGCTACGCCGAACGCCGGGGCGTGTGGGGCGCGCCGTCGACCTCGCCGAGCACGATGGTCTGCGTGGTCTGCTCGGGGTCCGCATCGGCCTGGGCGGGGGCGGCGCGGCTGGGGCCCGCGGGCGAGGCGGGTGCCGGATCGGCCGGCCCCGGATCGGGCGGGAAGTTCTCGATCGCCAGCGGCGTGAGCGCGTCGGCCGGGGTGAAGCCGAACAGCTGACCCAGGAAGCTCAGCTGGGCTGCCAGCGCCGCCCGGCGCGAGGACACCTTGCGGAAGCCGTGCCCCTCGCCGTCCAGCATCACCAGCGCCATGGGCAGGCGCCGTGCCCGCAGCGCCTGCGCCATCGCGACGGCCTGTGCGGGCGGCACCACGTGGTCGTCGGTGCCCTGCAGGATCAGCATGGGTGTGCGCAGCGCGTCCAGGTGGTGGATCGGCGAGCGGTCGATGTACACGTCGCGCCGCTGCGGATACGGCCCGACCAGCCGGTCCAGGTAGCGCGACTCGAACTTGTGCGTGTCGCGCGCCAGCAGCTCCAGGTCGCCGATGCCGTAGCTCGACATGCCGGCCGCGAACACATCTGTGGTTGCCAGCGCCTGCAGCGTCGTGTATCCGCCCGCACTGCCCCCGGCGATGGCCACGCGGTGGGGGTCGGCGAAGCCGGACGAGACGACGGCCCGGACGGCGGCGACGCAGTCGGCCACGTCGAGCACGCCCCACTGGCCCGCCAGACGGTTGCGGTAGGCCCGTCCGAACCCGGCCGAGCCGGAGTAGTTGACGTCGATGACGGCGAAGCCGCGCGACGTCCAGAACTGGATGCCGACGCTCCATGCGTCGCTGGCGAAGCCGGTCGGTCCGCCGTGCGAGAGCACGAGCAGCGGGGGTAGTTCGTGCGCCAGCCCGCGCCGTCCGCCGTTGGTGGGCCCGTAGAACCACGCCTGGACGGGCCCGGCCGCGCCGCGGAACGTGAGCGAGCGGGGGATCGCGGTGGCGCCGGGATCGGGCGGCAGGCCCGCCTGGCGCAGCAGCTCCAGCGTGCCGTCCTCGGTCACATGCATCAGCGCGGGCAAAGCGGCCGGACGCGACACGAGGGCGTATCCCTGTTCGCCTGCGCAGGCGATCGCCGTCACATCGGCGATGCTGGCTGCGCGGGTCACCTCGCCGCTGGACAGGTCGATCGTGGCCAGGTAGACGACGCCGTCGTCGCGCAGGCTGGCCAGCACGCGGTGGTGGTCGAGCAGGCCGTACGTGCGGTTGCCGAGCTGCCAGGTGGGAACGTCGAAGTCCTGCGGATCGGTGTGCACGGCATGCTCGGCGGTGCCGTCCCACACGTGCAGGTTCCAGAAACCCGAGGCGTCGCTCATGAACAGCAGCCGTCCGTCGGGCAGCCAGCGCGGGTGCTGTGCGCACACGGCGTCCGCGCCCGGGTCGTCGTTGCCGCCGGCGACGTGCGCCACCGGGCGGACGGACACGCGGTTGGCCGCCACGCGCAGCTCACCGATCTGGACCCGGGAGGCATCCCACGGCATGTCGGGGTGGTTCCATTCGACCCAGGCGAGCATCGCATCGGTCGAATACTCCGGGGACGCGTAGAAGTCGGCGCCACGCACGATGACCTCGCCGACGGGGCCGACGCCGTCCGCATCGGTGCCGGCGCCGATGCCCGAGCCGGGCCACGGCAGCGCGACGATCGTCGTCACGGGCTGCGGGGCGTCCTCGCGGAACTCCTCACGCACCGCCAGCACCGCGGGGATGCCGGGCGCCAGGCGCAGGTCGCCGAAGCGGTAGCGGGTGCCGCCGCGGGCGATCACATGGCGGCGGCCGTCGGGCGTGAGCAGGCAGACGGCGTTGTCGTGGTCGTCGCACCAGGCGACCGAGCCGCCGCGCGCATCGAGCGCCCCGCCGCCGTACTCGTTGACGCGGCTGCGCACGTCGACCGGGTGTGGCGTCAGCTCGGTGGTCTGTCCGGCGCGCAGCCGCATGACGGTCAGGCGACCGTCCTGGGCCGGGACGGATTCGAGCCAGACCAGGTCGTCGCCGTCGGCACACAGGTCAGACAGCTGGGCGGCCGTGCCGACGGCCGCGTCGAGCGTGAGCGGGGACGGCCATGAACCGTAGGCCGCCCGCGTGGGCGGCATCTGCGCAACCATGGGATCAGACTAACCCGCCGGGGCCTCGCTGCGGGTCAAGGCGAGCCCACCGGTGCGATGTGCCGTGGTCAGCACGACCGCCACGTTGTGCCCGCCGAAGCCGAACGAGTTGTTCAGCCCGGCCAGCTGCCCGGTGGCGGGCAGCGTGCGCGGCGCCGTGGCGACGTCCACCGGAAGGCCCGGCTCGGGCTCGTCCAGGTTGATCGTGGGCGGGACGATGCGCTCGCCCAGCGCCAGCAGCGTGGCGATGGCCTCCAGCGCCCCGGCCGCGCCCAGCAGGTGCCCGGTCTGCGACTTCACGGCGGTGACCACGGCCCGGTCGGCGGCCGCGCCCAGCGCGTCGCGGATGGCGCGCGCCTCGGTCAGATCGCCGGCCGGGGTGGATGTGGCATGAGCGTTGACGTGGGCGAGGTCGCACGCCGCCAGGTCGGCATCG
>WRGV01000144.1 GCA_009787035.1 Propionibacteriaceae bacterium
TACGTGCAGGGCATCTCGCCCAACCGGGAGCTGCCGGTGGTCTGGCGGATCGCCCGCGGATCGGCTCGCAACAAGGCCCTCATCATCGTCGCCATCATGGCGCTCAGCGTCTGGGCGCCGTGGATCTTCCCCTGGCTGCTGCTCGTGGGGGGTACCTATCTCGCGTACGAGGGCGCCCACAAGGTGTGGCACTGGATCCAGACCCTGCGCGGCCACGAGCACGGGCCGACGCAGGCCGAGATCGTGGAGCGCACGCCCGCTGACGAGAAGCAGATCGTATCCAACGCCGTGCGGACCGACCTGGTCTTGTCCGTCGAGATCATGCTCATCTCGCTGGACAACATCGACGCGGGCGGATGGGTCTATCGCCTGGTCATCCTCGTGGTCGTGGCCCTGCTCATGACGGTGGCGGTCTACGGCGTGGTCGGGTTGCTGGTGAAGATGGACGACGTCGGGCTGCGGCTGTGCCGGCGCGACACCCGCCCGCTCGCGGTGCTGGGCGCTGGACTGGTCACGGCGATGCCGATCGTCTTTCGGGTGCTGAGCGTGGTCGGCGTCGTGGCGATGCTCTGGGTCGGCGGGCACATCCTGCTGGCGAACCTGTCCGAGGTGGGGGTGACCGGGCCGTACGCCCTGGTGCATGCCATCGAGCACGCCGCGCACGCCCCCGCCGTCCTCACGTGGATCATCGACACCGCGCTGTCTGCGGTCGCCGGTCTGATCTGGGGACTGGTCGTGGTCGCGGTGGTGTCGCTCGTGACGCGGCTGCTGCCGAAGAAGCCGCCAGCCCCGCGACCCGACGATGCCGAGGCCCCCGCCGTGCCCGCAGCGTCCGCACACTGATCCGTAACGCACTTCAGGTCAGGTGATCTGACGGGCGGGAGAGCCAGGATGTGGGGCCGACTCAATTGTCGTATCAGCGATACAACAATCTGCGCATCAGAAACTCGCTCTTCGCCCGAGGTGCTTCTGTGGATAACCGCCATCACGGCATGCCGAGAGCATGCTGCGGTGCTAAGCTGCCGGCATGGCGACTCTCCAGATCAAACACTTCCCGGACGAGCTGCATGCCGAGCTCGAGGAGCGGGCCAAGGCTGAGCACATCACGATGTCGGTGTACGCGACGCGCGTGCTAGAGCGTGACCTGCGGCTGCCGACGGTCGACCAGTGGCTTGCCGGGCTCGCGACGGCCGTGCCGGTCCATCCTGACAAGACGGGTGTTGACATGACCGCGCTGATGGATCAGGTTCGGTCGGACGACGTGCGGCAGGGGATGGCGTGAGCATCATCCTGGATGCCAGCACGGCCGTGGATCTGGTGACAGACCAGGGACAGCGCACGCTACTCGCTCGCCAGGCGGTGACTGGGCATGATCTGTTCGCACCGTCCCTGATCGACCTGGAGGTGGCCAACGCCATTGCGCGGCTGGAGCGCGCGGGAGACGTCACGTCGGTCCAAGGGAGCGTCGCGTTGCGACAGTGGAGTCTGCTAGCGGTCAGTCGCTGCCCCGACGTGGTGCTGCTGGACGACGTGTGGCGGTCGCGGCAGTCGCTGCGCATCGCGGATGCGTTCTACGTCGCACTGGCCGCGCTGCTGGGATATCCCCTGGTGACCAGCGATGCCCGTCTGGCCCGCGCTCCGCATACAGGCGTCAGCGTGGTGTTGGTTGGTGCTGAGTAGCGCGCCTGATTTGTGCGTCTGTGACGCACCAATCTGTCTGGCGCAGAGCTGTCTGTTTTGTCGAATGTGATCGGCTTGCTCAGGGTCGTCCGCACGGAGTGGGACAAAGGCGTAGCCAGCGCGCGCCAGATCGCGGCATCTGCGAATTCGGGACATCTGGCTGCGAGTTTGTCCCACATGTCCGGGCAGACATGGCACGAGGGGCGGCCCCTTGCGGGAACCGCCCCTCGTGATCAGTGCCACGCTCTCGCGCAGCGATTGTCTATCAGTACATATCATCCATGCCTTGACCGCCGGCGGGGGCCGCAGCCGGAGGCTCCGGCTTGTCCGCGATGACGGCTTCGGTGGTCAGGAAGAGCCCGGCGATGGACGCCGCGTTCTGCAGGGCCGAGCGGGTGACCTTGGTCGGGTCGATGATGCCCGACTTGACCATGTCGACGTACTCGCCGGTGGCCGCGTCCAGGCCGTGGCCCGCCGCCAGGTTGGCGACCTTCTCGGCCACGACGCCGCCCTCCAGGCCGGCGTTGATGGCGATCTGCTTCAGCGGAGCCTGCGCGGCCGTGAAGACCAGCTGCGCGCCGACCTGCTCGTCCTCGGAGAGGCCCTCGACCTTCGCGTTCTTGGCCGCCTGGAGCAGCGCCACGCCACCGCCGGGCAGGATGCCCTCTTCGACGGCCGCCTTCGCGTTGCGGACGGCGTCCTCGATGCGGTGCTTGCGCTCCTTCAGCTCGACCTCGGTGGCCGCGCCGACCTTGATGACGGCCACACCGCCGGCCAGCTTGGCCAGGCGCTCTTGCAGCTTCTCGCGGTCGTAGTCGGAGTCGGTGTTCTCGATCTCGGTGCGGATCTGGTGCGTGCGGCCCTCGATCTGCGCCTTGTCGCCGGCGCCCTCGATGATCGTGCACTCGTCCTTGGTCACCACGACGCTGCGCGCGCGGCCCAGCATCGACAGGTCGGTGTTGTCCAGCGACAGGCCGACCTCTTCGGTGATGACCTGCGCGCCGGTCAGGATGGCGATGTCGCCCAGCATGGCCTTGCGGCGGTCGCCGAAGCCCGGGGCCTTGACGGCGACGGAGCGGAAGCGGCCCTGGATGGCGTTGAGCACCAGGCCGGCCAGCGGCTCGGCCTCGACGTCCTCGGCGATGATCAGCAGCGGGCGTCCGGTCGGCATGACCTTCTCGAGCACCGGCAGCAGATCCTTGAGCGTCGAGATCTTCGAGTTGACGATCAGGATGTACGGGTCGTCGAGCACGGCCTCCATGCGCTCGCGATCGGTGACGAAGTAGGCGCTGATGTAGCCCTTGTCGAAGCGCATGCCCTCGGTCAGTTCGAGCGTCAGGCCGAAGGTGTTCGACTCCTCGACCGTGATCACGCCCTCCTTGCCGACCTTCGACATCGCCTCGGCGATGGTCTGGCCGACGACCGGGTCGCCCGCGGAGATGGACGCCGTCTGGGCGATCTGCTCCTCGGTCTCGATGTCGACGGCCATGTTGGCCAGCTCGCCGACGATCGCGGTGACGGCCTTCTCGATGCCGCGCTTCAGTTCGATGGGGTTGGCGCCCGCCGTGACGTTGCGCAGGCCTTCGCGGACCAGCGCCTGGGCGATGACGGTGGCGGTCGTGGTGCCGTCGCCGGCGACGTCGTCCGTCTTCTTGGCGACCTCCTTGACCAGCTCGGCGCCGATCTTCTGGAACGGGTCGGCCAGTTCGATCTCCTTGGCGATGGACACGCCATCGTTGGTGATCGTCGGCGCGCCCCAGCTCTTCTCCAGGACGACGTTGCGGCCCTTCGGGCCCAGCGTCACCTTCACCGCGTCGGCAAGGATGTTCATGCCCTCTTCGAGGCCCTTGCGCGCAGCTGAGTTGAATTCAATGAGCTTTGTCATTCTTCCGGGTAACCTCCGGCCAGGCGGGGCCTCGTGGGGCCCCGACAGATTGATGGACAGGTTGTCTCCCGGACCGCTGCGATGCCCGCGACGGACGACTCCTTGAGAGTCTCACCACGTGCGTCCGGTGGCACTCTGGGTAGCAGAGTGCTAACTCTTTTTTAGCACTCGGCACCCGAGAGTGCAAACGGTTCGGGTGGTTGCCGCGTGCGACAGGCACGCAAGGCCGACCGCAACGCAGCTATCGTCGCGCTCAGCGGGCGAGGCGGGTGGCGCTGCGGGCGTCGCGGCGAGCATCGCGCTGGCGCAGGAGCCGCTTGATGAGGACGGGGTAGGCGCGCAGGGCCTCGGGGCGGTCGATCAAGCTGTGCAGTTGCTGATAGTACCGGGGGGTTGACAGGCCGAAACGGTCACGGATCTGGTCGTCCTTCGGGTTGGCGGTGTGCCACCAGTTGCTCTCGAAGTCGAGGATCGCCCGCTCGTGCGCGGACAGGGCGGCATCATCGGTCGTCTCGCGCTGCAGGGTCATCGTGCTCACGTCCCTCAGTGTAGCTCCCCCGAATGACACCCATGTGATTCGTCCGGATGCGGATGCGCACAGAGTTCCCGGAATGACTTGCCAGACGGGCGCGCGCGTAGCAAGGTTGATGCATGAGCCCAAAGTCGAGCGCCAGTGCACTCAAGGTGACCAGTCCCGCAGACCTCCGCAACGTGGTCCTCGTCGGATCCACAGGATCCGGGAAGACCACGTTATTTGAGAACCTGTTACGCGCCCGCATCGAGGGCTATCGCGGTGAGAAGGACGATCCGGAGCGCGCGTCCGCGCTGGCGCTGGCCACCATCACCAGCGGTGACGTGGTCATCAACCTGCTGGATGCGCCCGGGCACCCCGACTTCGTGTCCGACCTGCGGGCCGGGCTGCGGGCCGCCGACGCGGCGGTCTTCGTGGTCAGTGCCGCCGATGGCGTGGACGCCACGGCCCAGGTGCTGTGGGGCGAGTGCCGGCGCGTGGGGATGCCGCGCGCGGTCGTCATCACCAAGCTCGACACCGAGCATGCCGACTTCGACGCTGCTGTCGAGAGCGTGCGCGAGGCGTTCGGCGAGGGCGTCCACCCCGCGTACATCCCGCTGCGCGGGCCGGGCAACGACATCGTCGGCAACCTGTCGCTGCTGACGCGGCGCACGCACGACTACTCGTCGGGGGAGCGCGTGGCGCGCGATGCGACGTCCGCCGAAGCCGATCTGATCGAGAATTACCGCGCCGACTACGTGGAATCCATCATCACCGAGTCGGAGGACGAGGCGCTGATGGAGAGCTACTTCAACGGCGACGACCTGCCGACCGACTCGGTGGTCGATGACCTGATGAAGGCCATGTATCACGGCACGTTCTACCCGGTGCTGCCGGTCATGACGAGCGGCGTGGGGGTCGAGGAGCTGATCGGCCTGATCAACCGCGGTTTCCCGACGCCGATGCGCCGCCAGCTGCCCGACGCCAAGACGCTGACCGGCGACGACGTCGAACTCGGCGAGATCAGCGCCGACGGCCCGCTGGTCGCGCAGGTGATCAAGACGACGTCCGACCCCTTCGCCGGGCGGCTGTCGCTGGTGCGCATCTTCAGCGGCACGCTGAAGGCGGACGCCACGGTGCAGATCGCCGGGCGCAAGGCGCTGTTCGGCCTGGAGATCAACGAGCACCATCCCGACCACGCCGAGACCGAGCGCATCGGCGCGCTGTCGGCGCCCGCCGGGCAGGAGCTCGTTGCCAAGACGCAGGCGCTGGCCGGCGAGCTGGTCTACGTCGGCAAGCTCTCCAAGGCCGAG
>WRGV01000145.1 GCA_009787035.1 Propionibacteriaceae bacterium
TCGGCACCGGCTGGGCGATCGGCTGACGCAACAGCTCGGTCAGACGCGAGCCGCGCTCCAACTGACGGCGGCTGGTCTCGTCCAGATCCGAAGCGAACATCGCAAAGGCCTGCATGTCGCGGTACTGCGCCAGCGAGATCTTCAGCGTGCCCGCAACCTTCTTCATGGCCTTGGTCTGCGCGGCGCCGCCGACACGGGACACCGACAGGCCGACGTCCACGGCGGGGCGCTGGTTGGCGTTGAACAGGTCGGACTGCAAGAAGATCTGGCCGTCGGTGATCGAGATCACGTTGGTCGGGATGAACGCCGAGATGTCGTTGGCCTTCGTCTCGATGATCGGCAGGCCCGTCATCGAGCCGCCGCCCAGGTCGTCCGACAGCTTCGCGCAGCGCTCCAGCAGGCGCGAGTGCAGGTAGAACACGTCGCCGGGGTACGCCTCGCGGCCCGGCGGACGGCGCAGCAGCAGCGACATAGCTCGGTAGGCCTCGGCCTGCTTGGTCAGGTCATCGAAGATGATCAGCACGTGCTTGCCCTCGTACATCCAATGCTGGCCGATCGCCGAACCGGCGTACGGGGCGATGTACTTGTAGCCGGCCGGATCGGAGGCCGGGGCGTTGACGATGACCGTGTACGGCATCGCGCCCGCGCGCTCCAGGTTCTCGCGCACCTCGGCGACCGTCGTGTTCTTCTGGCCCACGGCGACGTAGATGCAGCGCACCTGGCGCTTCGGATCGCCCGACTTCCAGTTCTCCAGCTGGTTGATGATCGTGTCGGTCGCGATGGCCGTCTTGCCGGTCTTGCGGTCGCCGATGATCAGCTGGCGCTGCCCGCGCCCGATCGGGGTCATCGAGTCGATGGCCTTCAGGCCGGTCATCAGCGGCTCGTTGACCTCCTGGCGGTTCATGACGGACGGCGCCTGCAGCTCCAGGGCGCGGCGCTCGGACACGTCCGTTATCGGCCCGAGGCCATCCACCGGGTTGCCCATCGCATCCACGACGCGGCCGAGGTAGCCGTCGCCCACCGGGACGGACAGGATCTCGCCCGTGCCGATGACCGTCGAACCCTCGTCGATGCCGTCAGAATCGCCGAGCACCACGACGCCGATCTCGCGCTCGTCCAGGTTCAAAGCGATGCCGATCGTGCCGTTGTCGAAGCGCAGCAGCTCGTTGGCCATGGCGCTGGGCAGGCCCTCGACGCGCGCGATGCCGTCGCCGGACGAGATGACCGTGCCGACCTCATGCCGGTCGGAGGAACTGGGGGTGAAGTTGTGGACGAAGCTGTCCAGCGCGTCGCGGATCTCGTCAGCGCTGATCGCTACTGTCATGACATCCTCTTTCTGTGTCGTACGGGTTGCGGGTTGTCTGTGGTCACCGGGCCAGTGCGGCTCTGGCCCGCTCCAGTTGGGCGGCTGCGGAGCCGTCGATGATGTCGTCGCCGATTTCGACGCGGACACCGCCGAGCACCGCCGGGTCGATGCGCACCTCGATGTCCACGGGACGCCCGTAGATGCGCTCCAGCTCGCCGGCCAGCCGGGCCAGCTGAACCGGCGTCGGCTCGATGGCGAATGTCGTGCGCGCCCGCAGGTGGCCGCGAAGATCCGCAGCCTCATCGAGCCAGCGATCCAGCGCGCGGTCCAGGCCGCCCGCAGCCTCGGACTCGATCGCGTAGTGGGCCAGCCGCATCGTCAGCGGGTGCATGGTCGCACCGACCAGCGTGTCGAGCAGCTTCTCGCGCACGTCCACCGGATAGACGATGCTGCCGAACGCCAGGTCGAGCTCCGAGTCGGTGCCCACGATGCTGGCCAGCTCGGCGAGCTCGGCGCGCACGCGATCGATGGCCCCCTCAGCCTCGGCCTGACGCCAGGTCACCCGCACCGCCATGGTGTGCAGCGCCTCGATCAGGTCCTGGGGCCCCTCCCATTCCAGCGCGGCGGTCTGCTGCAGCATCGCCAGCGTCGCCGGGGCGACCTTGGCGGCGAACAGCTGATCCACCAGACCCTGCGTGTCGGTGGACGCCGCGGTGCGCTCGGTCAGCGCCCGTCCGAGCGTGGACGAGGCGTCGATGATGTCGGCGGCGCTCCACAGCTGGTCGGGTGTGGCGCCATCCGGGGCCACCGCATCGGCCTGGGTACACAGGCGCTGGAACAGATCGGTACTCATCAGCTGGCTGCTCCCGTGTGGGCCGGCTGGGCCGCCAGCTCATCGAGGAACCGGTCCACCGTCTGGCGCGCCTTGGCATCGTCGGCGAGCGACTCCCCCACGATCCGTCCGGCCAGCGTGGTGGCCAGGCCACCGACCTCCTGGCGCAGCTGGTCGGAGGCGGCCGCACGCTCGGCGGCGATCTGCGCCCGCGCGGCGTCCAGGCGCCGGGCCGACTCCTGCGCCGTCTGCTCGCGCATCTGCGCGACGACGGTGGCCGCGTTCGCCTTCGCTTCCTCGCGCACCCGGGCGGCGTCCGCATTGGCCGCGTCCAGCTGCGCCTGGTACTGCTTGCGCAGCGCCGCGGCGTCCGCTTCGGCCTGCTGCGCCCGCATCAGACCGCCCTCAATCTGCGAGGCGCGATCCTGGTACATCTTCTCGAACATGGGCGAGACGAACTTGGCGAAGACGAACCACAGCACCACGATGGCGATGACGCCCGCCACCACTTCCTCGAAATGCTGCGGCGCTAGCGGCCCCAGATCGATCTCTAGTGGAAGCCACCACATGGCGATCACTTGATGAGGGCGAGCACGAAGCCGAGGATGGCCAGCGCCTCGACGATGGCGAAGCCGAAGATGGCCGTGTTCATCATCGCGCCGCGAGCCTCAGGCTGGCGGGCCGTGCCATTGATGACCGCGGCGAAGATCATGGCGACACCGATGCCGGGGCCGATCGCCGCCAGGCCGTAGCCGATGACGTTGAGCGATCCGGAGAGCTCCATGAGCGTCATGCGATTTTCCTTTCAGCTGCGCTTGCCCGGGCGGGCAAGCAGGTTGTTGTGTGTCCGCTCAGTGCCCCTCGCCCTGCGACGAGGCGATGTACTGCGCGGTGAGTACGGTGAAAACGTAGGCCTGAAGACAGCCAATGAACAGCTCCAGGGCGAAGATGAACACGCTCAGGAGCAAGGACAGCACACCCGAGATGTTGTAGAGGATCTTGTCGGACTCGATCAGCAGGTACGTGCCGCCGCCGATGAAGACGAGCAGCGACATGTGGCCGGCGAACATGTTGGCGAAGAGTCGCACGGACAGCGTGAGGGGCCGCACGATGAACGTCGAGAGGATCTCCAGCGGGATGATGATCGGGTACAGCCACTTCGGGACGCCGTCCGGCACCGTCGCGATGCGGAAGTAGCTGACGCCGTGCGCCGCGATGCCCGCACCGACGAAGGCGACGTAGACGACGATGACCAGGCCATACACGTAACCGATGTTGGAGAACGTGGGGAACATGAAGTAGAAGAACTCGCCGAACAGGTTATTGACGAGGATGAGGAAGAACAGGGCCAGCAGCAGCGGCGTCCACCTCTGATAGCCGGGGCCGATGATGTCACGGCTGACGCCGTTGCGGATGAAATCGTAGAAGTATTCGAACCACCACTGGCGTTTGCTGGGTTTGACCGACAAGCGCCGCGACGCCCACAGCCACACGACGAGCACGAGCACAACCGAAACGATCAGCTGGACCATCGGCTTGGTCAGCCAGCTGACGCCCCACAGCCCCTCGAACTGGAAGTCCTGCAGGCCCGGAGGCGTGTAGTCCATCGGAATCATTCCACCCACGTGTCCACCTTCACTCCGCGTCCGACCGGCGTTGCCCGCCCACGTATCGCTTGTAGACCAAGAACAGAACCAGGCCCAGCCCGAACAGAACACCCGTCGGCAGCAGGAAACTGGTGTGCAAGAAGTGGTCGCCCACCCAGCCGAGGCTGCCGTACAGCAGCACGCCGGCGATCAGCTCCGAGAAGGTCTGCCAAGCGTTGTCGGCATCGCTGCCCGCCTCCATGCGGGGCGGACGCAGATTGACCAGGCTCATGCGTGCACCTCACTTCCAGCGTCCGACGGGGACGGCGCGTTCTGCGGCACCACGGTGGGCGTGCGGTCGCGCAGGGCATTCCAGCTGAGCCCGACGAGGTAGCCGATGGTCGGTAGCACGACACACAAGGCCAGCTCGCGCGCGTCTACCGTGCCTTTGCTCCACATCAAAACCAACCATAGCATCGCGGCGAGGAGGCCCAGACGCACCACGTATCCGATGAGAACCAGGCCGAGTCCGATGACGTCCGCACGCCGCAGCGCCACCATCTCGATGGGCAGCCCGACCAGGTAGTGAATGGCAACCACGGCCAGCGCCAGCAAGGCGCACACCGCGCCCTGGACACCCGCGGCCACGATGCACCAGATCCCCGTCGGCACGGCGAACACCAGCGCTGCTAGCAGCGCACGACGTGCGCCTTGCAGGGGGCTGAAACCCGATGCGACGGGACGCTGGGGCGTGGCGCAGTCGCTGGTGCGGGTCAGTGCGAAGTGAGTACTCAACGGCGACATCCTTGGCCAGGGTTGACCGGGCCACCTTATCACGGCGCCGCCGGGGTGAACCTGTCAGCCCCGGGGCGTGGGCACCTCAGCGAGGCGACCGTGCGGCGCGGGCACGCACCTGGATGTGCACCGGCGATCCGATGAAGCCGAAGTCCTCGCGCAGACGCCGCTCGATGAAGCGCACGTACGGCGGGTCGAGTTCGCCGGTCGTGAACAGGATGAAGGTCGGAGGCCCGGCCTGCGCCTGCGTCCCGAACAGGATGCGCGACTGCTTGCCGCCGCGCAGCGGATGCGGGTGCGCCGCGGTGACCCGGCCCAGGAACGCGTTCAGCTGTCCGGTGGGCACGCGCGTCGACCAGCCCTTCAGGGCCTGGACGATCGCGCCGCCGATGCGGTCGACCCCGCGACCGGTCANTGCGGAGATGTTGACGGTCGGCGCCCAGCTCCACGCCGACAGGTCGCGCTCGATCTCGCGGTCCAGATATCGGCGGCGCTCGTCGTCGGTGAGATCCCACTTGTTGTAGGCGAGCACGAGCCCACGCCCGGCCTCCTCCACCGCGGCCAGGATGCGCAGATCCTGGTCGCTGACCGGCTCGCTGGCATCGATCACCATGACGCAGATGTCGGCNCGGTCGATCGCGGCCTGCGTGCGCAGGTAGGCGTAGTACTCCGAGCCGCTCGACTGGTTGACCTTGCGCCGGATNCCCGCGGTGTCGATGAACTGGTACGTCCGCCCGCCGACGTTGACGAGCTCATCGATCGGGTCGACCGTGGTGCCGGCGATGGGCGACACCACGGCGCGCTCGCTGCGGGCCAGCTTGTTCAGCAGGGACGACTTGCCGACGTTGGGCTTGCCCACGACGGCGAT
>WRGV01000146.1 GCA_009787035.1 Propionibacteriaceae bacterium
GCGGTGCGGTGCCGTCGGGTGCGCCGTCCAGTCGGCTCAGGGCCTGTGCGGCCTCGTCGAACAGCCAGCGATCGTCCTCGCACGGCGCGAACAGCAGGTCGATCGCGGCGCGCAGCCGGGTCAGCCACACCGACAGCGGCGCGGGATCGTTGCACCGCAACCGACACAGCCGCACGCGCCGGATCAGCTCGTCGAGCTTGCCGATCAGTTCGGCATCGGCGCCGTCGACGCCCGCAGCCGGGGCGATGCCGCCGAGGACGGAGGTGGGCGTCTCGGTCAGCGCGACCGCCACATTCAGGCGCTGGGTGCCCTGGAACCAGGTGCCATCCTGGATCTGGCGCAGCCCATACCGTTCGCGGTGGGCCTGGTCGATGCCCCACACGATCCCCGACGCGCCGATGATGTCGGGCAGGCGCGCCAGGTCGTCCGGGCTGAACCCAAACCGGGCCGCGACGAAGGGCTTCTCGCACAGGTCGAGCAGGTCCCGCGCGGTGGCGCGGCCGCGGTCGAGCGCCAGCACCTCGCGCAGGCCATCCAGCACGGGGTTGGGGCGGCGCAGCGCCGCCTGGTCGATCTGGGCCCGCAGCCCCTGGCCGGGGTGAGACTGCCCGGGGTCCGCCTGCGCGAGGCAGAAGTCGGCCTGGATGAGCGGGGCGTAGCGCTCCAGATCGGTGCAGTAGACGACGATGTCCCGCGGCTCCAGCGTCGGGTCGTCGTCCAGCACGCCGCACAGAACCTCGCGCAGCACCTCCACCTGGCGATCCGGCCCGTGGCTGGCGTGGATCTGGACGGTGCCGTCGGCGCGCCGTGACGGTGCGGCCTGCGGGCTGCGTTGGTGGCGGATGTCGTCCTGAACCACCTGCAGCAGCGTCGGCGCCATCGAGGTGGCGACAAGGGGAGACGGGGCGTCGGCGGGTGGTGGTGCCGCGTCGTCGCGCAGCACCCCGGCGTACCGGGCCGCCAGGCCTGTCGGGGCCGCGGACGGGCGCAGCGGAGCCCACCGATACAGCGTCGTCGGTGTGAGTCGGGCCAGTGCACCGATCAGGTCGCGGTCGGACGGACGCAGTGGGGCCACAATCACGACGCCCAGCCGGGCTGGCAGCCATTCTGCCTTGTCGTCACCTGGATGAGGTGTCTGCATCGCAGCCAGCGCATCGAGCAGCAGCAGGTGTCGCCGCGCGGGATGCGGTGTCGGCTGCGTCATCGCCGTGAGCAGCCGCCACAGGGGCGGTTGCCAGGCATCGGCGTCGTCCAGCACCCAGGTGTCGGTGCCGGCATCCCAGTCGAGCAGCATCTGGGGGCACCGTGCCAGGTAGCGGCGGAACAGCCGCACGATGGTGGCGGCGTCGGCGGCCCGTCGGCCGGGGCGCGCGGACTCATCGCCAGCCGGACCATCCAGATGGCGGCGCAGCAGCGTACCCCACGGTTCATCGCGGGCCAGTTCCAGCGCCTGGAGGGCAGCGGCGACCAGGGCTGGGCCGCCCCAGGGATCCAGGCGTGGATCCAGCCCCAGGACGCCCCGTTCGACCCGGCGGCGCAGCGCGCCCATGGAGGCGAAATCGACGCCCGCGCACACGTCCAGACCGGGCCCGAAGCTGCGGGACAGCGCCTGCGACAGGAACCGCTGGTGACCGCGCGACGGCACCACGAGCATATCCGGGGCGAACGGATCGGCCAGCGGCACGCGCAGCACATCCGCCACCTGGGCGCACAGAAGCTCCCAGGTGGGTTCGCACACCACCCGCAGGGGGTCTTCCCGTTGCGTCATGGCTGACAGACTAGAACTCGGCGCTGACACTTTTCGCCTCCGCGCCGTCGTGGCGGAGTTATCCACAGGGGGTAATCGCATTGTCGGAGGCACCGTTTATGGTTGGGTGCGTGAATGAAGCTGATCCTGACGCGATCTTGGCGGGCCTGGACGCCGAGCAGCGAGCCGTGGCGACCGCGCCGCCCGGCCCGGTGGTCGTCATCGCGGGCGCCGGCACGGGCAAGACGCGTGCGATCACGCACCGCATCGCCTACGCGGTGGCCACGGGCCGTGTCAACCCGCGCTCGGTGCTGGCTGTCACGTTCACGACCCGCGCGGCGGGGGAGTTGCGGGCCCGCCTGCGCACGCTGGGCGTCGGCGGCGTGCAGGCGCGCACATTCCATTCGGCTGCATTGAGCCAGGTGCGCTACTTCTGGCCCGCGGTGATGGGCTCGCAGCCGCCGCAGGTGTTGGGCAGCCCGTTGAGCCTGATCGCGGAGGCCTGTCACCGGGCGCGCCTCCCGGTCGACACGGCGCTGTTGCGCGATCTGGCCGGCGAGATCTCGTGGGCCAAGACGACCAACGTCACGGTTGCCGACTATCCCGAGATCGCGGCGCAACAGGGCCGTCGCGCCGGTGCGCTGGAGCCCGCCCAGGTGGCACGGCTGATGACCGAGTACGAGCGCATCAAGGGCGACCGCGGGTTCATGGATTTCGACGACATCCTGCTGGCCGACGCCGCCTTGGTGTCGCGGTATCCCCAGGTGGCGGCGCAGGTGCGAGGCCAGTACAAGCACTTCGTCGTCGACGAGTACCAGGACGTCTCGCCCATCCAGCATGCGGTGCTGCGCCAGTGGCTGGGCGCGTCCAACGACGTGTGTGTGGTGGGCGATCCGGCGCAGTCGATCCACGCGTTTGCGGGGGCCCAGCGGCGCTACCTGCTCGACTTCGCCCACGAGTTCCCGGGGGCCACGCGCATTTCGCTGGTGCGCAACTACCGCTCCACGCGCACGATCTGCACGCTGGCCAACCGCATGGCCAGCACGGCCGGCAAGACGTTGGGCACGGTGCAGTTGGTGCCGTCGCGTCCGGACGGCGTCGCGGTGCAGGTTGCGCCGCACGTGGACGAGGCGGACGAGGCCTGCGGCGTGGCCGCCTGGCTGAGCGCCTGCCACGAGGGCGGTCTGGCCTGGCCCGATCTGGGCGTCCTGTTCCGGGTCAATGCGCAAAGCCCCGCGCTGGAGTCCGCGCTCACCCAGGCCGGCATTCCGTACGTCGTGCGCGGCAGTGAGCGTTTCTACGACCGTCCGGAGATCCGGCGCGCGCTGCACGCATTGCAGGGTGCGGCCCGCACCGATCCCGACCAGCCGGGCTTGGCCGGTGTCGAAGCGGTGTTGACGGGCCTGGGCTGGTCGGCCAAGGCGCCGGAGGGCACCGGCCGCGTCCGTGAGCAGTGGGAGTCGTGGCAGGCGCTGCTGGGGCTGGCGGCCGAGCTGGCGGACGGACGTGCCGACGCTTCCCTGGGCGAGTTGGTCGCCGGTTTTGCCGATCGCGAGCAGCTGCAGCAGGTGCCGTCCGAGACCGGCGTGACACTGTCGACGATGCACTCGTCCAAGGGCCTGGAATGGCGCGGCGTGGCCCTGGTGGGCCTGCACGAGGGCATGATGCCGATCGCACAGGCCAAGTCGCCCGAGCAGGTCGACGAGGAGCACCGGCTGCTCTACGTAGGCATCACCCGCGCCCGCGACGTGTTGCGGTTGTCGTGGTCGAAAGGCGCGCGCGGCGGTCGCCATCCGAGCCGTTTCCTGGACGGTCTGGGCCTGGACGAGGTGGAGGCTGCGGCGAGCGGACGCGGCCTCGGCAAGGCGGAACGCAAGAAGGAACGCCGGGTGGTGTTGTGTCGCGTGTGCGGCAAGGTGCTGCAGACGGGCGGGGAGGTCAAGCTCGGCCGTCACCTCGGCTGCCCAGCGACGTACGACGAGGCGCTGCTCGATCGACTCAAGGCGTGGCGGTTGCAGACGGCGCGCGCGGCGAACGTGCCCGCCTACGTCGTCTTCACCGACGCCACGTTGACGGCTATCGCCGAGGCGTTGCCGGACGGGCCGGAGCAGCTCGCCCGCGTGCCCGGTGTCGGCCCGGTCAAGCTGGAGCGCTATGCCGACGACGTGCTGGAGCTGGTGGCCGGGGTGGACGGCGACGCCTGACGCACGTCCGTGATCGGCGACTGCCTGCCCGGGCGCCTCATCGTGCGCTGTTCCCGTTCGAGCAGATCGCTCACAGCATGCCTCCCATGGGGAAGAATCTCAGGTCACTCGGGGTGCGCGCGCTCAAGAAGGCGATGACGTCCGGCGACAGCGTGGGGGTGACCACGCGGCCTTTCGCGGTCAGCAGGTCGGCCTCGCGCATCGCGCGATACAGGTTGGCGCGCAGCTTGGTGCGGGAGGACGACTGCAGGTGGCGCAGCTCGTTGTGGCGACGTGCCTGAGCCGTCCAGAATCGATCGAAATCGATTGCCATGAGCCGGGTCCCGAGCAGGGACACGTCGCGCAACACCAGGTCGGCGAACTCGCCCACGAACTCGTACTGGCGTGCAAACGCTGCCCACAGTAGGTGTTTGCGATCGGGATCGGGGCCGCTCGCCACACGGGCGACCTCCGCCGGCGTCAGCATGCGCAGCCTGTGGAGCAACTCGCTGCGTACGCATTCGGCCGTGGCCTGCCTGCTCGCGTGCAACAGATTGTTCTGGTCGAGGCTGATGCGGACGGCGCGCCAGTCGCCGAGCCGCACAAACAGGGCGGCTCCGATGGTGGCTTGCTCGACCAACAGCCCGCCCACGTCGAACGACATCTGGTAGGGCGGCTGGGCAGGCGACCGGCCGGTCTCCATCGGTCTGGCCACATCGTCCCCCTTCTGTCCTGGTGTTCACAGCAGTCTACGGGTGGCCACCGACAGTGGCGGCACACCTATCGTTCCGGGCCGATATGCGGAGCAAAACACCTTGTCAAAAATAGTTTGCACCGATCAGGACGGGGTCATAGGCTGGTTCGGTTGTCGCTTTTGTGATGGGAGGTGGATCTCATGACCAGTGCACGCTCGTTTGGGCCGATCGCTGATGCGCCGATTGCGCGCGCGTCGATCGTTGCGGTGCGAGCTAGTCGCGACGCTGTGCCGCAGACGCAGGATCGCTCGTTCCACTCGTCTGCCGCCTATGAGACGTCCACCAATCCAACCAATTCCATCACTGGGGGAGTTTCCCCGTCTGACTAGCGCCTGTGGCGCACATGGCCAGGCCGTGACTCCCCGCCGGGAGCCACGGCTTTATTGCGTGGTCCGGCTCGACGCCAACCAGGAGAATCCCATGACCACGATGCTTGAAGCACCAGACCGTGAGGCCACACGCCTGCTGCAACAGCCCGTCGTTCCGCTCGGCACGCAGCCCGGACAGCTGGGCACGCCGTGCCAGGGCGTCGATCCGGAGTGGTTCTTCGCCGAGGTGCCCGAGGTGATCGAGGACGCTAAGCGCGTCTGCCAGCCCTGCCCGGCCCGCGGCGCCTGTCTGCGAGGCGCGCTCAAGCGGCGCGAGC